>NZ_DASYHS010000073.1:0-30697 GCF_035998295.1 Arenibaculum sp.
CCTGTTCTCCCTCGGCGACGTTCTCGACCTGGTCAAGCATGGCGGCTACTGGTATCCGCTGGTCGCGCCGGCCGACAGGGACTGGCCGGGCATCGTCCGCCTCGCCAGCAACGGCGACACCGTGGCGGGCAGCGACACCAGGCGCGCCGTCACGCCGGCCGGGGCGCTGGCACTTCTGAACGCCTACGGCTGGGGAGTGGACGGCTCCAGCGCCTCGAACCCCTTGCTCACTTTGGATGCCAATGCCGCGACTAAGTCCGGTATCCATGCCACGGACGGCGGCACGGCCAATCTTCCCGCCACGGCTTCCGAAGCGGGATTGCTGCAGGTGCTGGTGCGAAGTGCGCCAGGCAGTCCCTCGATTGCACAGATCTATCTCGACCATGGAAACCGTCTTTTCAGCCGTCGACGGGATGGATCCGTATGGGGGGGCTGGCGGGAGGTATGGTCCGGCGTCGAGGCCAATTCGCTCCAAACCGGCACCGGGTACCAACGGCTCCCGAGTGGGCTGATCCTGCAGTGGGGGTTCACAACGAACCTGAGCCCGAGCGCAAACGTAACGTTTCCGATCGCGTTTCCGAGCAACATTCGCTGCGTGACTTTGGGGCCAGTTACTTCCGACCTTTCTATAGTCACGGCGGCGAACTCCATGAGTCTCAGCGGATTTACCATAGTGACCAACAAGGTTGGTACGCATAATTGCTATTGGTTTGCCATCGGTAACTGAGGTGGAAGTCATGTCGATATACTACTGTGCGCAAACGGGTGGATTCTACACGGCTGCGGTCCATGGTAATTGCATTCCAACCGGAGCGGTTCAGATCGACGAAAGTGAGCACGTCGCGCTACTGGCAGGACAGTCGGATGGCATGACCATACGGCCGGACATGGATGGCCGGCCCATTCTGGTCGTCCCGCCGCCGCCTCCGGTCGAGGTGCTCGCCGCCCGGGCCGAAGCCGATGTGCGGCGGCAGTCGGCGGCGGCCCGCGACGCCTGGCGGACCCCCGGCAAGGACGGCGTGTACCAGCTCAAGCTGGAGGAGGCTGCCGCCTGGCGCGTCGCGGGCGAGCCTGCGGACCCTTCGCCCTATCCCCATCTCGCGGCGGAGGTCGGTCTCACGGCGGCGACCGTCGGGGAACTGGCCGCGCTCTGGGAGGCGTTGGCCGCCGCCTGGGCGGCGGCATCGGCCGCGATCGAGGCGGTGGAGCAACGGGCCCTGAAGGCGATCCGCGACGCCGTTGCCGCGGATGACAGGGCCGCCATTGACGCGGCGCTTCGCGATCTCGCCTGGCCGGTGCCGCCGGTCCGATAAAAAAACCGCGCCGGCACGGGGCTCAGCGCGGGATCACGGAGTTAATGCGAACGTACGGCAGGATCTTGGCGCAAAGTTCCTAATATTTGGTTACCGGAGCATGCGTTCCGCATTCCTGTCGCCGTCGCCGGAAGGAGAAAAGAAATCGGCCGCCCGGAGGCGGCCGAAGGTGTTGTCTTCGCTACAAGCGGTACCCGTCATGGAACGTATTGGCGGCCGTTTGGTTCATCGGAGGTGCTTCCGGGGCGCGTGACAAAGTTGCGCCGTCCCGGTTGTCCCCTGGTCCGCACGACAAGGGGATATTCCATGCAGTCCGACGACGACGGACAGGTCCGGCAGGTCGAGGGCGTCCGCAGCACCGCCGCCCTCGGCGGCCATCCCATCCACCCGATGCTGGTCCCGTTTCCGATGGCGTTCCTGACCGCCGCCCTCGGGACCGACATCGCCTATCTTCGTACCCGCGACCCGTTCTGGGCGCGGGCGTCGGAGTGGCTGCTTCGGGCCGGCGTGGTTTCGGGCGCGGCGGCGGCCGTGTTCGGCGCCGCCGACTGGACCACGATCCGTCACGCCCGCTCCAACGCCGCCGGCATCGTCCATGCCGCCGGTAACACGGCCGCCCTCGGCCTGGCCTACGCCAATCTCAGCCGGCGGCGGGGAAGGCGCGAGTCCGCCGTCGCGGACGGCGGGGCGGCGCTCTCGGCAGCCGTAGCCGGCATTCTCGGCGTGACCGGGTGGGCCGGCGGCGAGCTTTCCTATCGCCACGGCATCGGCGTGGCCGGGCACGAACGGTCACGCCGCCGTACGAGGGGCCTTCGGGCCGAGGGGCCGCATGTCCGTTACGGCCGCGCCACCGGAGAACCGGTAGAGGGGGTCCATCCGCGCTTCGGGCGGGCAGGGCTGGAGGGGGCCTACGACGCGCAGATCCGCCGCCGGTGACGGGTACCTGCGTCCCCGGAACCGCGAGCGCACCCGGCCTGTTGCCGCAAAGCCGACAAACGCAGGTCCGTTCCCCAGGAGAGCGTCCCAATGGCCCAGCGCCGCGACACCCGCAAGGGGCATCCGCAGCCACCGGCAACTCCCGTCGACATGGAGACGGGAAGGGTCCGGTCCGAGATCGACCAGGGCAGGTTCCGGGACAAGATCCCGGCGGAGGATCCGGCCACGGTTCCCCTCGGCACCGATGCCGAGGCAGGAGGCGCGCGCATGTCGGCGACCGCCGCTGGAAGGCCCGGGCGCGCCGAACCGGGACATGCGCCGACGGGCCACCCGGCAGGATCCGTGCCGACCCGCCGGAAAGGCATGATGACCCTCGTTTCCGCCGCGGTCGGCATCGTGCTCCTGGGTATCCTCGTGCTTCTGCTGATCGGCTTGGTTTAGCCGAGCGCCCGCGTAGGGTCACTCCGACCAGGCGATGGTCGTCATCAGCGCGTTCTCGGCTTGGCGGCTGTCCAGGCGTGTGTGCTGGACCACTACCGGCCGGTCCGACCGGACCAGCATGGCATAGTCGGTGTACCGGGGAACCGGCTCGGGGGTTTCCAGGTCGTTCAGGCGGATGTGCCGCGTGCGGCGGGCCGGGACCATCTCCCGATAGGGCCCGGCCGGTTCGCGATCCGTGAAGAAGAGCGTCACTTCGATCCGGGCGTCCTCGTCGCCGGTGTTGAGCACGCAGATCGTCTCGTGGCTCGTCATCGCCGGGGCCGGGCCGTTGCTCTCGCCCGGGATGTAACCTTCGGCAATCGCCCATACCCGCTTGCCTGCCGTCATCCGACATCTCCTTTCCATGGTCTCGGGGCTTCCAACAGCGCGCACCCCCTGGCATTGCTCCGCCGCCGTCGAGTGGAAAGGCCAAAGAGAGGGAAAGCGATTCCGTGTCGGCTTGCATAGATCGGTATTCACCATCGCCATCGAAGCTTGTATGGTATTGATATTTCGGCAATCAGCGGGGTGCGGCCGTGGGCATCGGTCGATCGGAACGTCGCGTATCTTCCTCCCCTCGGACGCCATGCCTGCCGAGAAGCCCGCTGCCGGGCCGGTTCATCGCGCTGCTGCCCCTGCCGGCTTGGCTCGTGGATACCCGCGACCGCGGCATCCGGTTCGCAAACCCCGCCGCCGGCCGGTTTCGCGGCATCCCGCCCGGAACCGATGACGCGACCTGCCGACTTGCGCTGCAGGACGGCAGCCTGGTCGAGGTCGAAATCGGACGCGGTCCGGTCGGGGATCTGGAAGTCGTCGTGGCAAGGGACGTCGGCGCCGGCGGCTTGGAAACCCCGTGCCTGTCCGCGTTCGGCGACGGCTCCGTTCCGCGCGGCGACCCGGTACTCCGCCGGGTGGTCGAGCGGGCGGGCATGGGGATTGCCGAGCTCGACTGCGAGACCGGCCGCTTCACGTGGTCCGCCGCCTTCACCGCCGGTCTCGGCCATGCACCTGTTCCGGAAGGCCGGGCGCTCGCGTTCTGGCTCGCTTCGATGCATCCCGAGGACCGCGGACGGGTCGTCGCCGGGTACGAGGCTCTTTTCGCCTCGTCGGCGACCATGGGTCGGCAGCTCTACCGTCTTCGTCGCTCCGACGGCAGCGATGCCTGGATAGAGGAGAAGGTCGAGTTGGAGCGCCACGCCGACGGGCGTGTGCTGCGCGTCGTGATGTTGATGAACGTGACGGAGCAGCGCTCGCCCGAACCCGGCGACCATGCCGCGAAAATGCTCGCGGAGATCTGCCACGACCTGCGCCAGCCCCTGAACGGAATGGAACTGACGGTGGATGCGCTATCCCTGTTGTACCGGGAGGCCGGCCGCGGTCGCGAACCGGATGCCGGGGAGGTCGCCTTGCTCCTCGACGGGGCAAGGACGTCCGTTCGGGTCATGACCGCGCTTTGCGATCACCTCGTCGACCTTCGCATGCTGGAGCGTGGCGGTTTCGTGCCGCGACCGGAGACGGTGCCACTGGGCCCGCTGCTGCAGCAGGTATGTACCGTGCACGCGCCTCTTGCCCGGGAAAAGGGGCTTCGGTTGCGGTTCGTTCCGACGCCTGCGACGGCGGTGGTCGATCCCATCCTGCTGATGCGTGCCGTTTCCAACCTCATCGGCAACGCCGTGGAGAACACGCGCACAGGCGGCGTTACCGTGCGCTGCCGCCGTCGTGGCGGGGATGTCAGGATCGACGTCCGAGACACCGGCCCGGGCTTGCCCGACGACGCTCCCGGTCCCGGCGATCCCCTCGAAGCGGCGGCGCGTGCCGTCGCCAGGATCCGTCTCGGCCACGGTCTTGGGCTTGCGGTCGTGCGCTGCTGCGCCGCGCAGATGGGAGCCGCGATCGAGGTCGCTACGACCCGCGGTCGCGGCACCTGCGTCTCGTTGCTGTTGCCGGCCGGGCTGTTGCCGGCCGGCGACGACCTCAGGGCGTGAAGAGGCTTGACACCGGAACGTGCAGGTATGCGCCGATGACGTCCGCGCCCGGGTTCAGGTCGTCCATCCCGGCATTCGACAGGTGCGAATAGGCGAGGGAGAGCCGCATCTCGTTCGCGAATTCGTACCCGACCTCGATCTGCGAGCGGAACTCGATAGGGTGGCCGAGATCCTTGCCGTTGCCGCGCGTATAGAGGCCGACGCCGAAGCTGGGCGTCACGAAGACCTGGCCGAAGGTGACGTCCAGGAGGATGCCGCCCACTCCGTAGAGCGCGGCATCGGAGGTCGCCTCCAGGCCGACGAAGGGCCGGAGCGTGGCGAAGTTCTCGATCATGGGCAGCAGGGACGTGCCGAACCTGTACTCCAGCCGGAAATCGACAGCCGAGTCCCGGCTGTCGCTGTGCTCCGTGAGACCGTGGTCGAATTTGCCGACCGATGCGCTCAGGTAGGGCGTGACATCGGCGGCTCCAGCCGCCGACGCGGCGGCGATCATGGGCAGTGCCGTCGCGAGGACGATGGAGGCGTCTCTGAATTTGGGCATCACGTCTCGGATTCCGGATCTCGCCAATCGATGGGGTGAAGCATTGTCTTCAAATTGCCCCGGTTGCAACGGGATTTACCGTTGCCCGCTCATCCGAAGAAGCCGATCCGGTGGACCATGGCACCGCTGCAACGGCGCAGCAGCTCGTAGAGGCCCGTCATAGGGTCGAAGATGGTTTCGTTCTCCTGCCGGTAGTTCCCGCTCTCGTCGCCGACATAGGTCGCCGCCTCGCCGAAGTCGCCGTCGCTGGACGTGTCCGTTTCCGCCGGGAAGATCTTGCGCAACTGCTCCACGGCGGTCGGGACGTCGAGATGCAGCACGCGCTGGATCACCCTGTCGTGCGTGGTGTTGTGCTGGCTGCTGAACTGGGGGATTCTCGTCGCGAGGCGGAAGATCTCGTGCATGATCGCAAGCCGTATCGCATGCAGGAGCCGTATCGCGTCGGCCGTGCCCGGCGCGACCGGGGTGTCGGCGGCGACCGGCGCCAGGTTGTCGCGCAGGATGCAGAAGTCCGCGAACAGCTTGCGCCAGATCTTGACCTGCCGGACATGGAGCTGGCCTTCCTCCAGAAACGCCGCCAGCCGGCGCAGCTCGTCCGCATGCGGGCGGTCCGGCGCCCATGCCGCGCGCCGGAGCCACAGTCCCGGATCGAGGCTGGCGACATGGGCATCGAGCGCCTCGGGGCAGGAGACGGCGACCCCGTACTCCACCATTCCCATGAGCTGGCGGAAGCGGGCGCTGCTTGCGTGGAGCTGCCGGAACCTGTCCGGGTCCTTGTCTATCGCCTCGCCCATGCCTGCGACGGTGTTCGCCGGAAGGCCGAGCTGCTGCAGGATGGCGTTGTGCGGAATCGCCCGGATCTGGGACGCGCTCGCCGGCTCGGCCGTTTCGGGCGCGTCGCTCTGGCGCTTGATTGCCCGGCTGCCCGACGGGTACAGGAGGTTCGTTCCGAAGGTGTTGAGGAGGCTGGCGTAGTTCGGGTCGCGCATCAGCGACACCTGGAACTCCTTCACCGTCGTGAAGAACTCCGTGATGTAGTCCGGGTCCTCGTAGAAGGGATCCTGCTCGGCCGCGGCCGGCGAGGCGAGAACGTGTTCGAGGATGCGGGTCACGACCGCGAAGGCCGCCGTCGGCGTGACGAAATGGAGATAGCCGTCGCCGCCCTGGAAGCTGACTTCCTGCTTGAACGCGATGCCGTGGTCGGCCAGATAGGCGCGTTGTCGGGGCGGCGACACGTAGGAGAGGCGGTCGGCGAAGCTGGCGGGGTGGGCGCCGCGCCCGATCGATTCGCCGTGCGTGTCGAAAACCAGGAGCTGCACGCCCTCCAGCCCGTGCTTCGGGAACAGGCGGGCGATCCGCATCTTGAGGCGCTCGATCGACGCGGCCGCGGGCGTCTGGCCGAGATAGCGTCCCGCGTCCGAATATCCGGTCTGGATGCACAACCGGCCGCGGGCCTGGACATAGGCACGGAAATGCGGGTTCTCGAGGAGCTGGTCGACGATCCGGCTACCGACCTCCAGCGCCTTCTCGGTCTCGAACAGCGGACTGATGTCGACCTTGTCGGCGACACCGAACAACTTGGCATAGTACAGGGCCGCAAGGGCGGTGAAGGCGGATTCGCATTCAGCGATCAGGAAGCGGACCGGGGTCGTCGCGTCCGCGTATTTCAGCATCTGCGCCACGACCATGAACAGGCGTTTGGCCGAGGTGCGCTCGGCGAGGATCGAGCCGAAATTGATCGTGGCCGGCTTGACCCCGTCGAGCAGCGCGTTCAGCGCCGCGAGATAGGACTGGCGGTAACGGGGATCGTCGGGTGCCGTCTCCATGCCGACCGTCTTGCGGATGGCGTTGTGGAGCTGGGTCGAATTGATGCGGACATGGGTGTGCGCCATGCCCAGCCCATAGTTGGCCAGTTCGGCCCTCAGGACGCACAGGTGCCGCAGGGGTACCGGCCGCTCGTGGCCGGCGAGGCGGATCGCCCTGTCGACGAGGTCGATCGCCAGCGCGCCGTCGATCAGGCGCAGGTTCAGCCCTTCGTGCATCCGCCGGGCGATGCGCTGGATGTGGAGATGGACGCTGCGCTCGTTCGGATCGGCGCCGAAGACCTCGATCTCGTCGGTCAGCTCGTTGATCGCGAGCGCGATGCGCGATTCCAGAAGGTCCAGCGTGTGCCTGATCTCGTCCGGCCAGTCCTCCATGGCGCGGATGGCGCGGACTTCCTCCTGGTAGTGGCGGAGCTGGGTGGCCTGGACGATCAGGCGCTTGCGCAGCGTGTCGGTCCAGCGGATGTCTGAGCGCCCGTCGAGGTCGTAGCCGACCCAACTCGCGACGGTCATCATCCGGGGGTTCAGTTCGGCCCAGCGGTCGGGATAGACCTCCTGCGCGACGGCGAACACGATGTCGTAGAGCCGGCGCAGCGCGTGCTGGATGTTGCCGATCGCCGTCAGCGACAGCGCGTGTTCACGCAGGAGGCTGAGATCCGCGTCCGGTCGGTGGACCTGTCCCGCCATGTTTCGGACCAACGCGGCGCGACCCGCCTCGTCCAGCGGCGCGCCGTCGGCGGCACGGCCGGTCGCGAGCTGCGTCAGGATCTCCATCAGCTCGCCCGACAGGTTGAAGGTCGGGTGGGCGGTGATGACGATGCCGAAGGCCTCCTGCTCGACCCTGGTTCGGAAATCCTCGAAAGGCACGGTGGCCTGGGATCCGTCCGGGACGGCCAGGGAGCGGACGAGGCCGTGCAGCCTCCGCGCGTTCCTTTCGGGGTCGGCTTCCCCGACATAGGCACCGAGCCGGGCGGCCCGTCCGACGAACCCTTGGGCGGCCAGGTGCTGGATCAGCTGCTCCAGCATGCCATAGGAAAGGGTGCCGGCCTCGATGCGGCGGGACAGATCGAGGGCCAGGCGCAGAACCGGGTTGGAGAAGGGATCGTCCCTTGTGCCGGCCGAAAGGCGTCCCAGTTCGTCCAGCAGCTCCGCCGCGAGCCGGGCGAGGCCGACCGGCGGTCCCGGCTCGAACTGTGCATCGGCGCCGTCGAGCAGGGGCCATCCGAGGTCCGCCCCGACATCGGCGGCCGCGGTCTCGACCGGCGCCTGGGCTTGCCGCGTGGGTTCGGAGGGGGCGCTGCCGCGTTGAATGCGTGCCCTGTTGGATTTCATCGAGCCGACTCCCATGCTGCGGTGCAGCGTCGCACGATGCTGCGCAGGCGGGGTGGTGTCAACGCGCAATGCGCCGGCGGCCCGGCTGCCATTTCGGCCCGATCCCTGGAGGCGGCACGCCGAAAAGATACAGGTGCTTGCGAGGGAGGGAAATCCGGTGAGCCGGCGGTCGGTTCCGGATTGACCTGCGTCATGGCCGGGACGCGCGGGCGGCCCTAGCCTCCGGACGAGCCGACCGGAAGGGGGTATCGGGATGCTGCGCAAGATATTGCTGCCGTTGTCCGGCAGCCCGCGCGAGGCGGCGGCGCTGCGCGCCGCATTCGCCCTCGTCCGGACGTTCGGAGCCCATCTGGAGGGGCTGTTCGCCCGGGTCGACCCGCGGGACGCGGTCCCGTTGCTGGGAGAGGGGATGTCCGGCACGATCGTGGACGACATCATGGGGACGGTCGAGGCCGAGTCGATGCAGGCCGCCCGTGCCGCCCGTGCCGCCTTCGAGGCGGCCCGCGCAGCGGCCGGCGTGCCCGGCGTCGGTCGCCCGACCGGCGCGGGCGGCGCCTCCGCCCGCTGGACGGAACTCGTCGGCCGTCCCGATGAGCTGGCGGCCCGGGAGGCCCGGCTGGCCGACCTGACGGTGTTCGCACAGCCCGCCGTGGCGGCCGACGCCGACTCCACGGTGGTCCTGGAGACGGCGCTGCTCGGATCGGGCCGGCCGCTGCTGCTCGTTCCGGACGAGCCGCCCGACGTCATCGGTTCGACGGTGGCCATCGCCTGGAACGGCTCCGCGGAAGCGGCGGCCGCCGTCTTCTCGGCGATGCCGCTCCTCGCGCGCGCGGCCGTGGTCCATGTCCTCACCGCACAGACCAGGGAGACCGCGGCTGACGCCGGCGACGGCCTCGTCGAGTATCTCGCCTGCCACGGCATCGCGGGCCGCACGACGCATCTGCGCCCTGAAGCCGGGCGGGTCGGCGCAAGCCTCGTCGGGGCCGCCGTGGAACTCGGCGCCGACCTGCTGGTGATGGGCGGATACGGCCATAGCCGGATGCGGGAAATGATCCTCGGCGGCGTCACCCGCCACGTGATCGGCCACGCGGGCATTCCGGTGCTGATGGCGCACTGACCTGCGGGCCCGCCGCCCGTGACGGCCACCGATTGCGGATCTCGGGAGAGCCGGGTACCGTGCGGGAGAAGCCGGCCATGGCCGGAAGCCGCGCATCGGGGGCCGGTTCTTGAGGAAACTCGTTTCGTTCGGTTTGGCCTTCGGCGTCTCGATGGCGGCCTGGGCCGCGCAAGCCCCGGCCCAGGATGCGGCTTCCGGCGCCGCCACCTTCGCCAGGATGTGCCGGGCCTGCCATGCGTTGGAGCCGGGCAAGAACAAGATGGGGCCGTCGCTCGCCGGCGTCGTCGGGCGGCGGGCCGGGACCGTCGAAGGCTACGAGTACTCGCAAGCGCTGAAGGAAAGCGGCGTGGTGTGGACCGTCCAGACACTTGCGCCGTATCTCGCCGATCCCCGCTCCTTCCTTCCCGGCAACAAGATGACTTTCGTGGGCCTGAAGGACGAAGCGCGGATCCGCGACCTCATCGCGCATCTCGAAGAGAATGCGCGATGAGGTCGGCGCCGGCATCCGCTCACCCGGCGAGGCTCTTCGCCGCGATCTCGTAGACGTCGCGCGACAGGCCCGTCCGGGCGGCGATGCGCTCGATCTCGGCCCGCATCAGGTCCTGGCGCTGGCGGTCGTATTTGCGCCAGCGGGCGAACATCTTCACCATCCGGGAGGCGACCTGGGGGTTGAGCGGATCGAGTTCGAGGACCCTGTCGGCGAGGAAACGGTATCCAGCACCGCTCGCGTCGTGGAAACGGACGGGGTTGCCGCCGGCGAAGGAGCCGATCAGGGCGTAGACCTTGTTCGGATTGCGGATCTGGAAGGCCGGATGAGAGAGCAGGCGCTCGACCCGGTCGAGCGTGTCGGGACGCTTCGACCCCGCCTGGACCGCGAACCACTTGTCGACGACCAGCGCCTCGTTCTTCCAGCGCCGATAGAACCGCTCCAACGCCTCTTCGCGTTCCGGCGCGTCGGTATCGGCGATCATCGACAGCGCCGTGATCGCATCCGTCATCGCGTGAGCGCCGTCGAACTGGCGCAGGCACAGCTCGACCGCCTCCCGGTCGCCGAGCGCCATCAGGTAGGCGAGGGCCAGGTTCTTCAAGCTGCGCCGTCCGATAGCCGCGGCATCGGTGGAGAAGGGCGCATTCCCGGCGAGCCTGCGGTAGGTGTCGAGCAGCGGCGCCTTCAGCGCCCCGGCCAGGGAGCGGCGGACGAACTCCCGGGCCCCATGGATCGCGTCGACCTCGATCGGCTCCATCTGCTGGGCGAGATACCCTTCGCCCGGAAGCACCATGGCCTGGGCCGCGAAGGCCGGGTCGTCCTCGCCGTCGCGCAGAAGACGTCCGAAGGCGTCGGCGAAGCCGGGAGCGAGGGCCAGGGGACGGCCGTGCTTCACGTCCTCCACGAGGCCGAGCAGCGACCGGGTCGCCAGGGTCTGGCCCGCCTCCCAGCGGTTGAAGGCATCGCCGTCGTGACCCATCAGGAAGGCGAGGTCCGCATCGGTATAGGACGTCTTCAGCCGCACGGGGGCGGAGAAGCCGCGCAGCAGCGACGGCACCGGCTTTTCCGCGACGTCCTCGAACTCGAAGACCTGGCGCTCCTCGCGAAGGTCCAGGACGCGGGTCGAGGGCCCGGGGCCGGCCTCGCCCGCGAGGCGCAGCGGAAGGTCCCCGCCCGTGCGTCCGACGAGGCCGACCGCGACCGGGATGTGCAGCGGCATCTTCTCGGGTTGGCCTGGCGTCGGCGGCGTCGCCTGCCGCAATTCCAGCCGGTAGCGCCGCGCGCCGGCGTCCCAGTGCCCCGATGCCTCGACGACCGGCGTCCCGGCCTGGGAGTACCAGCGCCGGAACCGGCCGAGATCGACGCCCGACGCGTCCTCCATCGCGGCGACGAAGTCCTCGCAGGTCACGGCCCGGCCGTCGTGCCGGGCGAAGTACAGGTCCATGCCCTTGCGGAACCCCTCGGGCCCGAGCAGCGTGTGTATCATGCGCACGACCTCGGCCCCTTTCTCGTAGACCGTCGTCGTGTAGAAGTTGTTGATCTCGATGTAGGATTCGGGCCGGACCGGGTGCGCCATCGGTCCCGCGTCCTCCGGGAACTGCGCCGCGCGCAGGCGCTGGACGTCGGAGATCCGCTTCACCGGACGGGAATGCATGTCCGACGAGAACTCCTGGTCCCGGAACACGGTCAGCCCTTCCTTCAGGCTGAGCTGGAACCAGTCCCGGCAGGTGACGCGGTTGCCGGTCCAGTTGTGGAAATACTCGTGCGCGACGACCGTCTCCACGCCGAGGAAATCCGCATCGGTCGCGGTCTCCGGGCGCGCCAGCACGTATTTCGTATTGAAGATGTTGAGGCCCTTGTTCTCCATCGCCCCCATGTTGAAGTCGCCGACGGCGACGATCATGAAGACGTCCAAGTCGTATTCGAGGCCGTAGACGTCCTCGTCCCACTTCATGGACCGCTTCAGGCTGTCGAGGGCGTGGCCGACCTTGTCCTCGTTGCCATGCTCGACATAGATGCGCAGGTCCACCGGCCTGCCGGAGCGGGTGACGAAACGGTCGCGGACTTCCGCGAGATCGCCCGCGACGAGGGCGAACAGATAGCTCGGCTTGGGGAACGGGTCTTCCCACACGGCCCGGTGCAGCCCGTCCGGCAGGTCCTCACGTTCGATCAGGTTCCCGTTCGACAGCAGGACCGGACAGCGGGCGCGGTCGGCCACGATCGTCGTCCGGTAGCGCGCCATCACGTCGGGGCGATCGGGGAACCAGGTGATCTTGCGAAATCCTTCGGCCTCGCACTGCGTGCAGAACATGCCGCCCGAGACGTAGAGCCCCTCCAGCGACGTATTCTCCCGCGGGTTCAGTTCGCTCACGGTTTCGATCGTGAACGGCCGGTCCGGGACCTCGGGCAGGGTGAGGCTCTCGGAGCCGAGTGCGTAGGCGGAGGGGGCGAGGGCGCGGCCGTCGAGGGAGATCGAGACGAGCAGGAGATCCTGGCCGTCCAGAACGAGCGGGTGGCTGCCGGCGGCCGCGGCGGGATTGGGCCTGACGGCGAGGCGCGAGCGCACGGTCGTGAGTTCCTCGCCGAGCTTCACTTCCACGTCGATCTCGTCGACCAGGAAAGGCGGAGGCGCATAGTCCTGGAGGAGAATGGCTCGGGGGGTGCTCTTGTCCATCGCTCTCGTTCCGGTGCAGGGGCAGGTGACGGGGTGCGGGTGACGGGGATTTCGCGGTTGGGCGGCCTGCGCGCAACAATCGTTACGCTTTGCCGAAAACCCGCTGCAAATGCGGCTCGGCGGAGCGTATCATATAAGCCGAACAGATCGGATCGTCAGTCGGGTGCAGCGTCTTTCCGGCATGAATACAGAGCAAGGGGCCTCCCCAACCGAAGGGCGAGACAACGTGGACGTGCGCGAGGAGAGGGGCGGCGAAGCGATGCTCCCGGGCGACGACCGGAGCCGGATGTTCGTGTTCGAACACAAGCTCTTTTCGGTGGACGGCGGCTATTTCGCGATCCAGAAGTCGACCGGCGAGGCGGCCTTCCACGTCCCCCTGGGAGAGCTGAAGGGCGCCATCCCGCTCTCGACGCTACGGTACGAGTTCCGCCTTCAGGAGAACTCCGTGGACGGGCGTCTTCTCGACGTCGTCGAGAAGAGCCTGCGCTACGTCAAGGAGATCCGCCCCTACGACTCGATCCCCCACGAACTGCTGGACGGCCGTGCGTCCTGGTCGGTGGAGGAGCGGCACCGCCAGATCGCGCGGAACCGGATGTCGCTTCATCTGGTCTCGTGGATGAGCGGCGGCGAGGCGTCCGTGAGCGACACCGCCAAGCTGGCGCAGATCGCCGAGGACCAGCAGACCAAGCAGCGGGTCCAGGAGGCCTTCACCCGGATGGCCGAGAAACTCGGCCTGGGCAAGGATCGTCGCCAGGACGTCGTCGACATGATCGAGAGCATCGCCCGCGAGCTGTCGTACATCGAAGCCCTGCGCGAACGCTTCGGCCGGGTGCGCTATGTCAGCTCCCAGCTCAACGTCCTCGGCAACCTCTACCGGCGAGACACCGGCATCCGCAACGACATCTTCAGGATGCAGGTCCTGATCAAGCCGCCGGTCACCAATTTCGACACGATGTTCGGCCAGGTCGACGCCCAGACCGGCGAAGTCCTTTCCGTGGTGAAGAACCTGCAGGCCCAGATCCGCTTCATCCGGAACACCCGTGACGAGCTTCACCACCGGCTGATGCTCTGGGACGACATCATCGTCCAGTGGGACGCCGCCACGGTCGAGCGCTCGGCCGAGATCGAGATCCTCCTGAAGGAGACCTACCGGTTCCTGGCGCGCCACTTCAGCCAGGCGTCGGAGTGGCCGCTGACGAACCGCTGAGGACCCTCAGACCGAGAAGCTCTCGCCGCAGCCGCAGCGGGCCTTCTCGTTCGGGTTGCGGAATACGAAGCCGGACTGGATCTTGTCCTCGACGTAGTCGATCTCGGTGCCGATCAGGAACATCGTCGCGGCCGGATCGATCAGGATCCGTACGCCCTTGTCCTCGACCACCTCCTCGAACTTCTTCACGTCCTTGGCGTATTCCACCGTATAGCTCATGCCCGAGCATCCGCGGGCACGCAGGCCGATGCGCAACCCGATGGCACCGTCTTCCGCTTTCGTCATCAGCGACTTGACGCGGTCGGCGGCCGCGTCGGTGATGCTCATCACCGTCTTGGTCTGGTTCATTCGATCCTCCGGCATCAGAACATGTTCAACTCGACCCTGGCTTCCTCGGACATCATGCCGGGATGCCAGGTTGGTTCCCACACCAGTTCGACCTTGCAGGCCTGAACGCCCTCGACACCTTCGACGGCCTGCCGCACCCACATCGGCAGCTCGTCGGCGACGGGGCAGGCCGGGGCGGTGACGGTCATGTCGATGTCGACCGCGCCGTCGGGGTCCACATCGAGCTTGTAGATGAGACCGAGTTCCCAGATGTCCACCGGGATCTCGGGGTCGTACACCGTCTTCAGCGCGGTGACGATCTTGTCGCGCAGACCGTCCGCCTGAGCCGCACCGGCCGTGCTCTCCTGATCGACCTGCGCGGTCCGCTCGTTGGTCAGATCATCGGGCATATCCGCAGTCTCCTCGATCATTCCGTTGACGCGCGTCCATCGCCGGCCAGGGCCGAATTCATCGTGTGCCAAGCGAGCGTCGCGCATTTGACGCGCATCGGGAACTGGCGGACGCCCGACATCACTTCGAGGCGCTCCGCGTCCTCCGCATCGATCCCGGCGCCGGCGGCCGGTTCATCCGAGGTGCAGATCCGGTGAAAATGCTCGAACAGCACCTTAGCCTCGGCCACGGTGCGGCCATGGACCATCTCCGTCATCAGGGAGGCCGAAGCTTGGCTGATGGCGCAGCCCCGCCCCTCGAACGCGGCGTCCTCGATCCTTCCATCCGGCGACAGCTTCAGGTACACCGCGACCCGGTCGCCGCACATCGGGTTGTCGCCACGCGCCTCGTGGGTCGCATCGGCGGGGTGGCGATGGTTACGGGGCGTCCTGCCGTGGTCCAGGATCACTTCCTGGTAGAGGTCTCGCAACTCCTCGCGCATCAGCCGAAGATCTCCTGTGCGCGCTGCAGCGCCGAAGCGAGGGCATCGACCTCCTCACGGGTGTTGTACAGCCCGAAGGACGCCCGCGCGGTCCCGGCCACGCCGAAGCGCTCCATGAGCGGCTGGGCGCAGTGATGGCCGGCGCGCACGGCGACCCCGGCCCGGTCGACGATCGTCCCGATGTCGTGGGGGTGGATGTCGCCCAGCGTGAAGCTGACGATGCTGGCCTTCTCCGCCGAGGTCCCGATGATCCGCAGGCCATCGACCTCGCCCAGGCGTTGCGTCGCGTAGTCGAGCAGGTCGCGCTCATGGGCGCGGATGTTCTCGAGCCCGAGCGCGTTCACGTAGTCGATGGCGGCTGCGAAGCCCACGGCCTCGATGATCGCGGGCGTTCCCGCCTCGAAGCGCTGGGGAATGCCTTTGTACACCGTCTCCTCGAAGGTGACGGACGAGATCATGTCGCCGCCGCCCTGGTACGGGGGCATCTCCGACAGGAGTTCGGCCTTGCCGTACAGGACGCCGATACCGGTCGGCCCGTAGAGCTTGTGGCTGGAGAAGACCAGGAAGTCGCAATCGAGGGCCTGGACGTCGACGCCGAGATGCGTGACCGCCTGGCAGGCATCCACAAGGACGGGAATGCCGCGGTCGTGGGCCAGCCGGATCACCTCGGCGATCGGGGTCACGATGCCGATGGAATTCGACATGTGGGTCATCGCGACGAGCTTGGTCCGCTCGCTCAGGAGCTTCTCGTACTCCTCCAGCATCAGGCTGCCGTCGTCGGCGACCGGCACGACCTTCAGGACGATGCCCTTCTCCTGCCGGAGCATCTGCCAGGGCACGATGTTCGCATGGTGCTCGAGCCAGGAGATGACGACCTCGTCGCCCTCCGACAGGTTGGTGCGGCCCCAGCTCGAGGCGACGAGGTTGATCGCCTCGGTAGCGCCCCGGGTGAAGACGATCTCGCGGTCCTCGCGGGCGTTGATGAAGCGCTGCACCGTGCCGCGTGCCGCCTCGAAGCGCTTCGTCGCCGCGGAGGAGAGCCAATGCACGCCGCGATGGACGTTGGCATATTCCTCGGTCATCAGCTTCGTCATCGCGTCGATGACGGCTTTCGGCTTCTGCGCGCTCGCGGCGTTGTCGAGATAGACCAGCGGATGGTTGTAGATGCTGCGCTGGAGAATCGGGAAGTCCTTGCGCACCTCGCGGACGTCGTAGCCCGTCGTCGCGGCATGCACGGACTGGATCGTGCCCATTTCATTCATCTCGCGCTCTTCCTCCCTCACACCGTCGGCCGGCCGGCGGCCAGCCAGTCGCGCACGCGGTCCGCGAAGGCGTCTCGCACGGTTTCTACCCGGATCTCGTCGAGTGCTTCCAGCAGGAAGGCCGCGACCAGCAGGTTGCGGGCGCTGGCCGCGTCGATGCCCCGGGCGCGCAGATAGAAGAGCTGGTCGTCGTCCAACTCGCCCGCCGTCGCGCCGTGGCTGCACTTGACGTCGTCCGCATAGATCTCGAGTTCCGGCTTGCTGTCGATCTCGGCCGCATCGGACAGCAGCAGCGCCCGGTTCAACTGGTAGCCGTCGGTCTTCTGGGCATCCGGCCGGACGATGATCTTGCCCTGGAACACCGCGCGTGCCGCGCCGTCGATCACACCCTTGTAGACCTCGCGGCTCGTGCAGCGCGGCACCGCATGGTCGATCACCGTGGTCGTATCGGCGTGTTGCGTTCCGGAGACCATGTAGGCGCCCGACAGCCGGCATTCGGTGCCGCTGCCGCCCAGGAAGGGCCGCAACTCGTTGCGCGACAGGCGACCGCCCATCGTCAGCACGAAGTTGTCGTAGCTGGCTTCGGCGCCGAGCCGGGCCACCAGGGTGGACACGTGGAAAGCCTCCGCCCCTTCGGCCTGGATCTTGTAGTGGTGCAGCCGGGCGCCGTCCTCGACGACGGCCTCCGTGACCACGTTCGAGAAATAGGCGCCGGTGCCCAGACCGACATGGTGCTCCACCACCGTCGCCTCGGATCCACGCCCGGCGACGATCAGGACGCGCGGGTGGTGCATCGTCGGTTGCTCGGCGCCGATGCCGACGAACACGGCTTCCACCGGCCGTTCGAGGCGGACGCCGGGATCCAGCGCCAACACCAGCCCGTCCGCCAGGAAGGCAGTGTTGAGCGCACGCATCGGTCCGCCTTCGTCGGGGCTCACCTGTCCGAGATGCGTCGCGACCAGGTCCGGGTGCCGGTCCAGCGCCGCCGCGAGCCCGGTGAGGATGGCGCCCGGGGGCAGATCCCCGACTGAGCAGAGGTCGGCGCGCAGCCGCCCGTCGACGAAGACGAGCCGATGCGGACTTTCTCCCGAAGGCACGACCGTCGGAAGCAGGTCAAGGCCGATGGTGGGCTTCGTCGCCGCCGGGACGAAGGCGGTGCGCGCGAGGTCCCGGAGGTTCGTGTACTTCCAGGCCTCCGTCCGCGTCGTCGGGAAACCCGACCGGGAGAAGCGTCCGATGCCCTCCAGGCGCAGCCGGTCGAGCCAGGGCAGTCCGGCGCCCGGCAGGTCGTCGGCGATGCGGCCGTGTTGGTCCAGGTAGGGCTGGGCCGAGGACTGGGCCGGGGATTGGGCCGAGGATTGGGCGGTGCTGGTCGTCGTCATCGCTTCCCCCGGGCTCAGGCGGCTTCCGCCGCGCCGAACTCAGCGTATCCCTTCTCCTCGAGTTCGAGCGCCAGCTCCTTGCCGCCGGTCCGCGCGATGCGGCCGCCTGCGAGCACGTGCACCTTGTCGGGAACGATGTAATCCAGCAGGCGCTGGTAATGGGTGATCACCAGCATGGCGCGGTCGGGGCCGCGCAGCGCGTTGACGCCGTCCGCGACGATGCGCAGCGCGTCGATGTCGAGGCCGCTGTCGGTCTCGTCCAGCAGACAGAACGCCGGGTCGAGCACCGCCATCTGCAGCACCTCGTTGCGCTTCTTCTCGCCGCCGGAGAACCCGACATTGACGGCGCGCTTCAGCATCTCCTCCGACATGCCAAGTTCCTTGGTCTTGGCCCGCACGAGCTTCAGGAACTGCATGGCGTCCAGTTCCTTTTCGCCACGCCCCTTGCGCAGCGCGTTCAGCGCCGTCTTGAGGAACGTCATGTTGGTGACGCCCGGGATCTCGACCGGATACTGGAAGGCGAGGAACATCCCGGCCGCCGCCCGCTCCTCCGGCTCCATGGCCAGCAGGTCGCGGCCGCGGAAAGTGGCCGTCCCTTCCGTCACCTCGTAGCCCTCGCGGCCGGCCAGCACGTAGCTGAGCGTGCTCTTCCCGGCCCCGTTCGGCCCCATGATCGCATGCACCTCGCCGGCCGGAACGATGAGGTCGACGCCCTTGAGGATCGGCTTGCCGTCGACTGTGGCGTGCAGGTTCTTGATCTCGAGCATGATGCGCAACGCTTCCTTGTTCTGTCTTCGCCCGGCCTCAGCCGACGCTGCCTTCGAGGCTGATGCCGACCAGTTTCTGCGCCTCGACCGCGAATTCCATCGGCAACTCCTGGAGGACCTGCTTGCAGAAGCCGTTGACGATCAGCGACACGGAGTCCTCCGCCGAGAGGCCGCGCTGGCGGCAATAGAAGAGCTGGTCCTCGCTGATCTTCGCCGTGGTCGCCTCGTGCTCGACGCGCGCGGTGCGGTTGCGGCTCTCGATGTAGGGCACCGTATGGGCGCCGCACTTGTCGCCGATCAGCAGGCTGTCGCACTGGGTGAAGTTCCGGGCCCCCTCGGCCCGCGGCAGGATCTTGACCAGCCCGCGGTAGGTGTTCTGCGCCCGGCCGGCCGAAATCCCCTTCGAGACGATCGTCGAGCGGGTGTTCTTGCCGATGTGAATCATCTTCGTCCCGGTATCGGCCTGCTGCATGTTGTTGGTGATGGCGACGGAATAGAATTCGCCGACGGAATTGTCGCCTTGCAGGATGCAGCTCGGGTACTTCCAGGTGATGGCCGAGCCGGTCTCGACCTGCGTCCAGGATATCTTGGAGTTCCGGCCCCGGCAGGCGCCGCGCTTGGTCACGAAGTTGAAGATGCCACCCTTGCCGTTCTCGTCGCCGGGATACCAGTTCTGCACGGTCGAGTATTTTATCTGGGCGTCGTCGAGGGTCACCAACTCGACCACCGCGGCATGGAGCTGGTTCTCGTCGCGCTGGGGAGCCGTGCAGCCCTCGAGGTAGCTGACATAGCTGCCCTCGTCGGCGATGATCAGCGTCCGCTCGAACTGGCCGGTGTTCTTGGCGTTGATGCGGAAATAGGTCGACAGCTCCATCGGGCAGCGCACGCCCTTGGGAATGTAGACGAACGAGCCGTCGGTGAAGACGGCCGAGTTCAGGCAGGCGAAGAAGTTGTCGGAGTAGGGTACGACCGAACCGAGATATTTGCGCACCAGCTCGGGATGGGTGCGCACCGCCTCGGAGATCGAGCAGAAGATGACGCCCTTCTCCTCCAGCTTCTTCTTGAAGGTCGTGGCTACCGAGACGCTGTCGAATACGGCGTCCACCGCGATCGACGGATTCTCGACGCCGGCCAGGATCTCCTGCTCGCGCAGCGGGATACCGAGCTTCTCATAGGTCTTCAGCAGTTCGGGGTCGACCTCGTCCAGGCTCTTCGGCTTGTTCGTGGTCTTGGGGGCCGAATAGTAGTAGGCGTCCTGGTAGTCGATCTCCGGATAGCCGAGCTTGGCCCATTTCGGCTCTTCCATCTCGAGCCAGTGCCGGTAGGCCTTCAGGCGCCATTCCAGCAGCCATTCCGGCTCGTCCTTCTTGGCCGAGATGAAACGGATGGTAGTCTCGTCGAGCCCCTTGGGCGCGGTCTCCGCCTCGATGTCCGTGTAGAAGCCGTACTTGTACTTCTGCTCGGTTACCGCCCGGACCGTTTCCGCAGTCTCAACCGTGGCAGCCATTGGCCTCTCTCCTGAATCCTGTTTCCGGGCGCCTTCCGGCAGCCGGTCTTGTCCGTTGTCTTGTTTCAGCCCGCGGTCGCGCGCAGCGCCGGAGCAGCCATTGCCGCAGGCAGCGGCGGATGGACGCTCATGTCGGCGAGCGTCACGCTCTCCAGGGCGGCTCGCACCGCCGCGTTCACCCTGTCCCAGTTGCCGCGCATCGGGCATAGCCGCTCGACGCCGCAGCCACCCTCCGCTCCCTCTACGCAAGACGTGATGGAGATCGGGCCTTCCAGGGCGGAGATGATGTCGGCGACCGTGATGCGCTCCGCCGATCGGGACAGCGCGTATCCGCCGGCCGCGCCGCGATGGGATACCATGAGGCCCGCCGGGGCGAGGATCTTCAGCAGCTTCGCGACCGTCGGCGCCGGGACGCCCGTGTTCTCGGCGAGCTGCGTCACCGTGTGGACCCCGCCGTCCGCACGCGCCATCTGCGCCATTACCACGACCGCATAGTCGGTGAGCTTGCTGAGCTTGATCATGCGCGCGTCAATCCGTACCAAATTGGTACCGATTAGGTGATGACGCAGGCGCCGACGTCAAGAGCAGAGCCGCATTCCAGCTCAAAAAACCGGTCGTGACGCCGGGACAAATCGGCGCAGCCTACGGGGGTGTGGCTCGTTTCCGCGCCGGGCGCGCGGATGGGGGCGACTCGGCCGGGCCGCGCGTGGCCATGCGGGGAGGCGAGGCCGCCGCCGCGGTGGCGCACGTCATCGAACCGGCGGGCAGGGTGGCCCGCACCCGGTCGAGGACAAGCGAAAGGCCCCGCCCGAGGCGGGGCCTTGCCGTTGCGAGGGGCCGGCCGTCAGCGGCCGGCTGCGTTTTTACCCTGTTCGCGACTGCGGTCCCGGTCGTTTCCGCTTTCGCTGCCCTCGCCGACGACGCTCGGCGCCTCCTCGGACACGGTATCCCGAGCGGCCTCGTAGCCGGCCTCGGCGGCATGCCGGGCGACGTCGCCCGCACGCTCGGCGAAGTCTTCGCCGTAGTGCCGGCCGCGGTCCCACACCGTGTCGCTGTACTCGCCGATCCACTCGTCCTCATAGCGGGAGGACGGAATGGCGGCGCCGAGCGCTGCGCCGGCGGCGAAGCCCATCATCCCGGCAAGCATCGGATGGTCGTCCACGAGATGCCAGAAGCTCTGGTAACCTTCCTTCGCCTGACGGGAGGCTGCCCGGCCGTACTGCCGTGCCTGCCCGCTATACTGGCGTGCCCGGTCCCGGGCGGCGTCGCCATATCCGTGGGAGCTCTCATCGGCCCGTCCGGCGGGCCGGTAGTGGTACTCGCCGGGATAGTCCTGCCCGTACGCCCCGGCCCGGCTTGCGGTGCCCGCGGCGTAAGGATCGCCATAGGCGGTGCGGCGCTGGTCCGGCAGGTTGCTGCTGTCGTGGCTGCCGCGCATCTCTTCGGCCCGGCGCCGAAGCGACTCGCCCGCATGCTGCATGCGCTGGCGGGCTTCGTCGATGCGCCCGCCGGTCCAGTCCCTCGCCCGGCTCAGCCGGCCGCTCGACTGGCTCGACGAACTGCTGCTGTTGCCGGTGGCCGACCACATCAGCCAGCCCAGTCCCAGTCCGATCATCGCAAGGGGCAGCGCGTTGTCGCGGACGGTATCGGTCATGCCGCTGCCGCCATCATGATCGTCATTCCTGAACATTTGCATCACCTGATCCTTCAGTCGGTTCGGCGCCAGCCGGTTCTGGATCTCCTCCATCGTCCGGCTCAGTCGCTGCTGCGTGTCGTGGATCTCCCTCTGGATCTCCTCCGGCGTCCGGGGTTGCCGCCCGGCTTCATCGCGCGCCATGGTTCGGTTCCCGGCCGTCAACGACGCAACTGGGACTTCGCCCATTGCTTGTCGTCCTGGAGCGTCTCCATGGTGCGCTTCGGCTGAAGGTTCTCCGCCGAAAGCCGGTTCTTCCCGGACACGACCATGAACAATCCGATGAGCGCGACCACGCCGCCCACGATCAACGCCGCGAGCCAGTCGTCGACCCAGTAGCTCAATCCGATCGTGGCGCTCAGCAGCAGGAAGATCAGCCCCGCGAACGCCACCATCCCACCGGCAGCCAGGGAGACGGCTCCCGATGCGGCTTGGCTCATCTTCTCGGACATTTCGGCCCGAGCGAGCTCGACCTCCTTTCGCACCAGCGTCGTCGTTTCGCCGGCCAGTTCGGAGAACAGCGAGCTCAGGGGCTTGTCGCTGGTGGTGGGGTGCGCGTCCGCATGGGCCGGATCGACCCGCAGCGGCTCGTCACGCCGGGATTCGTATGAGGCCATCACTTGTTCCCCTTCTTCTCGGCGTCGTTGGCCTTGTTCTGGCCGGTGGTTCCGCCGGAAGTCCCGCCCGAAGTCCCGCCCGAAGTCCCGGTGGTCGCGCCGCTTGCGCCGGTGGCCGCACCGGTACCGGGCTGAGCTTTCGTGCCGGCCGTCGACGTACCCGCAGTCGTCGACGTACCCGTGGTCGACGTGCCGCTGGCCGACGTACCGGGCGTGGGAGTAGCCGTCGTGGAGGAGCTGCTCTCACCGGGGCGCGTCGTCGCGGTTCCGGTCTGCGTCGTGCCGGGCCGGGTCGAACCCGCCGTCCCGGTCGAACCCGCCGTCCCGGATGAACCGGTCGTACCGCCGATGCCGCTCAGCGCCGACGAACCGGTACCGGACAAGGGGTTCGCGGTGGTTCCGGCCCCCGTTGCCCCTGGAGTGGCGGTGCCGCCGGTCGGGCCGGTACCGGAAGACATCCCGCTCCGCCCGATCCCGGAGGACGAGGACGGCGAAGGCTGCGGGGTCCCCGTCGTCGGCGGGCCGCCGGTCTCGAAACCGCGGGCGCCGTAGCCCCGGCCGGCGTAGTCGCGGTCGGCACCGTAGCTTTCGGGGTAGTAGTCCTCGGGGTAATAGGCGTCGGAGCCGTAACCGTGGCCGTAGGCGCCTTCGGACCTGCCCCGTCCCTGGCTGGACCAGCGCTGCCGGTCGCGGCGATGCTGCCGCTCGGCGGAGGAACGCATGAAGCGGGCGGCAACGAAGCCGGCCGCCATGGTCGCGGCCATGAACAGGCCGGGCTGGTTGCGGGCGAAGCGCTCGACCTGCCCGATCAGCTGGTCCACGTCTTGATTGCGCAGGCGATCGGCAACCCGCTCCATCTGCTCCGCGGCACGGTCGGCGTAGTGTGCCGCCATGTCGTTGTGCTGGGCCTCGAGCCGGTCGGCCGCCTCGTGCAGGGCGCCGGCCATGCCACCGAGACGCTCCGCGGCCCGATGTTGCTGCTGTTCGACGACGGACCGGGCCTGATCCTTGGCGGCATCCATGATGCGGCTTCCGGACTGCGTGGCCCTTTGGCGGAGCTGCTCGGTGGTGCCTTCACCACCCTGGTGCCCGGTTCCAGTCGCCGAGGCGCCCCTGCCGGCTTCCGCTCCGGCGGACTCATCGCGGGTAACCATATCGGACCTCCTCAGACATCATTTCATTTGCACCGAGCGCGTTTTTCACGCGGTTGTCTCGGGCGCAAAACAGTGCGCGGAGGGCTGGAGTTCCGAGGAGGCGGAGGATGGCGGTACCGATTCCCTTCGAAAGGGGGTCCGTCGGCGAATCGGGAGACGGTTCCGGCGGTCGCGGCTTCAGGCCGGTCTGCGCGCTACCGTCGTGTGCCGGGGCGTCGGCCAGACGAGCCAGACCAGGCTTGCGACCTGGGCCGCGACGAGCATGCCGAGCGCGGCACGGTGTCCGACCGGGCTGTAGCCGCCGGGGATCGGATCGAACAGCTCTATCACGGAGCCGATGCCGGCCTGGAGCACGAAGGCCAGGATGAAGACCAGCATGTTCACCGCGGTATTTACCCGCCCGGCCAGCTCCGGCGGATAGGACTGGCTCAAGATCGCGTAGCTCAAGGAAGAAGCGCTGCCAAGATAGGCGAAGGAAACCCACAAGAGGAGGGGTTGGTCGACTCCCGCCACCAGGAGAATGCCCGACAACGCGCAGAACCCCATCGCCGTTCCCGCGACGACGATCGGACGAATGCCCAGCCTGGACAGGCGCTCGGCCAGCGCCCCCAGCGTCAGGAAGCCGACCACCATGGCGATCGCGGTATATTGCAGGTGCTCGGCGACGCCGTCGCGGTCGAGTCCGGAGACGTCGCGGAACCAGGGGCCGGCCCACAGGCCGAGATAGGCCAGAAAAACGCCCTGCTGCAGGACGAAGGCCGGCACGATCTTCCAGAAGGTGCCGCTCGCATAGATGCGGCCTGCAGCCCGCACCTGCTCTCCGAGCCCCTCCCGCCGGCCGCCGCCGTCGCGCTCCGGGACGACGAGCCAGATAAGTATCGCAGCCAGAAGAGTGACGGCGGCGAGGCCCAGGAACAGTCCGCGCCAGTCGGTGACCTCGAGCAGAGCCGCGACGGGCGTGGTCGCGAACACGGCGCCCGACCCGCCGGCGGCGAGAAAGCAGCCGTTGACGAGCGGCAGTTTCTCCTTGGGCCACCACATCACGTTGGCCTTGAAGGCCGCCATCAGGCACGCCGAGACGCCGAGCCCGATCAATGCCCGGCCGGTCGCGAGAGACACGATCCCGTCTCCCGTCGCGAAGACTGCCGCTCCCGCGGCCGCCACCAGCAGGAGCGCCGCTTCGACGCGCCGCGGTCCGAACCTGTCGAGCAGTATGCCGAGCGGCATCTGGAACGCCGCGAAGGTGACGAAATAGGCGCTCGTCAGCAATCCGAGCGCCGCGGCGCTGAAACCGAGTTCGGCCGTCAGCGGTTCGGCGATCACCGCGTTGACGGTCCTGAAGAGATAGGAAAGGAAATATCCCAGCGCGAACGGCAGGAACACCGTGAGCGTGATGCGGAGCGTGCTTGGCGCGTCCGCCCGCGAGCGATCTTCCAACCGCGGCTTCATCCGTTTCTCTTCCCGTCTCGACAGGCCCGCCCCGATCGGCAGCAGCCGGCGCAGGGCAGTCAAGCGCAGCGGCGCGGGGCGTTCAAGCATCCCGTTCCGGCGGAACCTGCATGGGCGCTATACCACGTCGCCGTGTCCCGTTCCTGCATCCGGGCGAAGGTCTTAAACGGCATGAGGGGCTTGCGATGGCTGCGCATTGGTGGTACGGGCTGGAGCCGTGGGTTATGGTTAAGCTTCTGTTCACCAGTTCGCCTTCAATTAGTCATAGGATCGATGCAGCGTGACGGGGCCGACCGTGAGGTGGCCCGGGCTCGACATGGGGCACGAATCAGACGGGACGGCCGACACCGGGCGCACCGTCGGGTCGCGCCCTTGCCCGTCGTGCAGGCATGTCAGGCACCCATCGTGCGGAGGTTTTCTTTGCGCAGTATTGCGACCAATCTCGTGCTGAGCGCACTTCTCCTGACCTCGTGCGCGCAGACGCTCGCACCGGCCACGGGAAACGCGCCGCAGGTGGCCGCCCCGGTGGCCCCCGCGCCTCTGCCCAGGCAGAAACCCAGGCACGATCAGACGGTCGCGTCGGCAGCCGAGATCTCCGCCGCCCGGGGCGCCGCGGCGGCCGGCGGTCCGTCCTCCGGAACGGGCGCGGCCGCCGCCCCGGGCGATCCTACGGGGCCCTTCACCGATCCACGCCGTCTCGTCGGCATGGACGAGCAGACGATCGTGGGCCTGCTCGGCGAGCCGACCTGGACCGAAGACGTTCCGCCAGCGAAATATTGGCAGTATGCGACGCAATCCTGTGTTCTGCGCGTGTTCTTCTTCATGGAGATGACGACGCAGGACTTCCGTGCCCTGTCCTACGAACTGACGAGCAGCGACGATGCCCCCAATGTCCATGAACAGTGCTTCGCACAGCTCCTTGCCCAGGCTTCAGACCGCACGGCCACAGGCCGTCGGAGCTAGCGCACCGGCCGTCAGGATCGCCCTGGTCGACGATGACGACCTGTTCCGCGAATCCCTGGGCATGAACCTCAGCGACGAGGGCTTCGAGGTCGTGCCCTTCAACCGCGGGCAGCCGGCGCTCGACTTCTTCCAATCCGGCGGGCAGGTGGACATCGTCCTGCTGGACTGGCGCATGCCGCGGATGGACGGCATCGACGTGCTGCGTCACCTGCGCGCCGAGGGGGTCGAGGTGCCGGTGATCTTCCTCACCGTACTGTCCGACCAGATATACGAGGAGGCGGCGCTCGCCGGCGGCGCCGTGGACTTCGTGGAGAAGTCGCGGTCGCTGCCGATCCTGCTGAAGCGCATGCAGATCATCCTGGAGGGCAGGAAAGGCGAGACGCCCGAACAGGACTCGCTCTCCGGCGGGACGGTGCTGCGGGGCGAGCTCGAACTTCGCCTGGACGGGAGCCGCGCCCTCTGGAAGGGGATACGGATCGACCTGACCCTGACCGAGTTCAACATCGTCAAGCTGCTCGTCGCCAAGGCGGGCCAGGACGTATCCTATCGCGAGATCTACGACCTCGTTCACGGCAAGGGCTTCGTGGCGGGCTACGGGCCGGCCGGGTACCGGGCCAATGTCCGCGCCTTCATCAAACGGATACGGCAGAAGTTCCGGGCGGTCGATGGAGAGTTCGAGCTGATCCACAACTATCCCGGCTTCGGTTACCGCTGGAGCGAGGAAGAACGCGGGCGGATGGACATCGAGGACGACGAGGGCTGACCCCATGCCGAGCGGGCGTGTCCGCGCCGGTGCCCGATGGGTGCTGCGTTCGCTCGCGAGCCGGCTGGTGCTGGTCTCGGTCGTCTTCATCGCCGTTCCACTGCTGATCTACCAGCAGCTCCGCGAAGCGGACGCCCAGAAACAGGCCCTCCTGCTCGAGAGCGCGATGCAGCAGGGCCTGCTGATCGCCCGCGGGCTCGAGCCGGCCCTGGCGCGGGCCGATACCATGGCGCTGCCCCGCCTGGGCGAGGAACTCGATCGCTTCTCGGACGGAACCACCCGGCTCAAGCTGCTGCTGAGGCCGTCCGGCGTACCGGGAGCCCAGGGCTTCTTCTATGTCGGCGCGGCGCCGAAGGAGTCCAACGTCAACCTGGACATCGAGCGCCGGCGGCTGATCGAGCAGGGTGTCCTGGGGCGCCTGGCGGAGAGCTGTACCGGCAACATGCCGCTTGCGATCCGGGTGCCGACCGCGACTGGCGGAACCGAACTGCTGACGTCGGTCACGCCGGTCAACACGCCCTTCGGTTGCTGGGCCCTCGTCACCTCCCACACCACGCCCTGGTATCTCGGCTCCTCGATCGGCCAGCCCTATTGGCACACGCCCGAAATCCAGGCCGCGGCTCTGATCTATCTCGCGATGGCGGCCCTGGTGCTGCTCCTGTTCCTCGGGGTGTGGAACAGCCTGCGCCGGTTCGGGAACCTCGCGCGCCGCATGGGATCGGGCGAAGGCAGGGGCGGCTCCTTCGCGGGGCAGAACACCGTGCCAGAGTTGAAGAGCGTGGCCGAGGACTTCGACCGCCTCGTCGACATGATGCGCAGCTCGGCCGATAACCTCCGCCGCGCGGCCGAGGACAATGCGCATGCGCTCAAGACCCCCATCGCGGTGATCCGCCAGTCGCTGGAACCATTGAAGCGGACCGTACCCTCCACCGACCCGCGCGGCCGCCGGGCGCTCGACATGATCGAGCGCTCGGCCGAGCGCCTCGACGGGCTCGTCTCCTTCGCCCGGCGCATGGACGAGGCCGCGGCCGACCTGCTGGAGCCGCCGCGCCGGAAGGTCGACCTCTCCGAGTTGGTCGAGCGGATGCTCAACGGCTACACGACCCTGCTCGTCGAGCGCCACCTCAACCTGCGAATGACCGTCGGCCCGGGCGTCGTCGTTCGCGCCAGCGAGGAACTGCTCGAAACGGTCGTCGAGAACGTCGTCGAGAACGCGATCAGCTTTTCCCCGGGCAACGGTGCGGTGACGGTGCGGCTGGCACGAGCCGGCGGTCGTGCCGTGCTCACGGTGGAGGACGAGGGGCCGGGCGTCGACGCCGCCAACCTGGAACGGATTTTCGAACGCTACTTCTCCCAGCGCGATACGCCGGAGATGCCTTCGCTTCCCGCCGCGATGCGCAGCGCCCCGGGCGTGGTTGCCGTCGCGCCCGCGCTTGCGCAACCTGCCCCGGCGGTACAGGAGCCGCATTTTGGCATCGGCCTCTGGATCGTACGACGCAACATCGAGGCCGTCGGCGGGAACGTCACCGCACGCAACCGTGACGTCGGAGGGCTGGCGATCCGCATAGAGCTGCCATTGGCCTGAAGTCGCCCCGCCCGGCTTACGCGCGGCTTACCCCTCCTGTCACAGCTTTGTTCCACGACCGGTCGAGGTCGGCACCCCTATCGTGAGTGGTAGAGGAAGGCCGGTCCGTCATCGGAGGGGTACTTCCCGAACGGGAGAGAAAAATGACCGTTTTTCCGAGGGGAACCGAGCTTCGCCTGCCGCTGCGTCCGCGCATCTACCGCGACGGTCCGGCCGCGTCCCCGTCCTCGGGGATGCAGGAACTCGCCCGCGCACTGCATCTGCTGCGCGCGACGGGTGTTCACATTTCGCTCTTCAGGTTCGTGTTTTCGGGCGACGGAGACGGCTACGGCCATCTGGCCGTAGCCTGCGCCTTCGGCCGCAAGGGCATCGTCGGTCGCCTGCCGGACGGTGGCGTCGTGCTGATGCTGGTCAATCCCGGACGCGAAGATGATGCAACCGAGGCGTGTGTCTCGGCCGGTCTCGAGGAGGCCTGCCTCGACGTCGGGTTTGCCGGCATGGTCGAGACCTCCGCGATCCACGCGTCGGCCGCCGACGTATCCGACCTGGACGAACTTCTGCTCCATCTCGCCTTGAGAGTTCCCAACCGCCTTCCGATCGAGCATCGGCGCGTCGCGGCTGCCTGAGGTCCCGGACCCGGTCCTGCCAGTTCCCGACCAGGTCCTCCCTCGCCCCGTCCCACGGTCGCCCGCGGGACGGGGTCTTTCCGCCGCCGCGCGTCGCCACCCTCAGCGCGGCTGACGGTTGACGAGGGCAACGCCAGCCGCAGCGAGGCCCATGCCCGCCAGCGCCGACAATCCCAGCCGCTCGTCGAACAGGGCCCAGGCCGTGAGTGCGGTTACGGGAGGCACCAGGTAGAACAGGCTTGCCACCCGGGCCGCGGCGCCGCGCCGGATCAGCGCGAACAGCAGGAAGATCGCCCCGACCGAGAGAACCAGCGACAGCCAGGCCAGCGCGAAGACGAACTCGCTCGTCCACCGGACTTCCATCGTCTCCAGTGCCAGGGCAAGCGGCAGCAGGAGGGCCGAGGTCGCCGCGTACTGGATGGCGGTGCCCGTGCGCAGGTCCATGCCCGAGCAGAACCGCTTCTGGTACAGCGTGCCGGCGGTGATCCCCAGAAGCGCCACCACCGATAGCGCCAGTCCCGCACCGTAGCCCGGGTCGAGCGCCAGCTTCTCCCACACCACGAGGAGAACGCCCGCGAGGCCGAGCGCAAAGCCCGCCCATTGGCGGCCGCTCACCCGCTCGCCCAGCAGCGGACCGACGAGTGCCGCCGTGAGCAACGGCTGCAGCCCCACGACCAGCGCCGACACCCCGGCAGGCAAGCCGAGGGAGATCGCCTTGAACACGCAGCCGAGATAGACCCCATGGACCAGGACGCCGGCTACCGAGACGTGCAGCGCGTCGATGGGTCTTTTCGGCCAGGGCGCGCGCAGCGCCACGCCGACCAGACCCAGCACGGCCGCCACGATCGAAAGTCGGATCAGCAGGAACGTGAGCGGCTCCACGTAGGGCAGGCCGAACTTGGCGCCGATGAACCCCGTGCTCCACAGGACCACGAAAAGCCCCGGCATCAACCGCACCCAGTCGACGCCTCCCGTCTCCGCCTTCGTCCAGGCCATCGGTGTTCCGTCCCCGACCGGGTGCTGCAGGATGTAGCCCCGGTTGGCTCGCCATAACCCGCGGAAGGGCGTCTTGGCAAGGCGCGCTGCCGCCGGGCAGGGCTCCGAAGCCGCCTCTTGACTGCCGATTGTTCTTTCTACCGGAACGAGGAGGACACTCCGTGGCTCCTCCCCGCTGCCGGCATCCCGCAGGTCCGGCTGCGCGACCAGCCGCGACGGCCATGGTCGGAGCGGCACCTGCCGTCGAGTTGCCCGTTCCGGTCTCTGGTTAACCCCCGATTAAGCGGGCTTGCGGGATGCTCGGCCCATGGTGTCCGCGCAGTTCCGCTCCCTGGGGTCCGCACTTGCCTGCGCCGCCCTCCTGGCTTCGGCCGGCATTGCCGGTTCGGCGGCCGCCACCTCGGTCCGGGGCATCGCCTCCGCGGTGGAAGGCGACCTCGTCCTGGTCGAGGGGCGGCAGATCCGGCTGCATGGCATCGATGCCCCCGATCCCGGGCAGACCTGCCGGACCAGGCTGGGCTACGTCTACGATTGCGGCGCGGAGGCTCGGGCCATGCTGGACCGGCTGCTCGCCGGCCGCGAGGTCGATTGCGACATCCGTCACGAAACGGGCGACGGCCGGACCGCCGCGACCTGCCGCATCGGAGGGATCAGCGTTGCCGGCGCCATGGTCCTGCGCGGCTGGGCGTTCGCGGCGGTGCGGCTCGCACCGGACTACGTGCGCTTCCAGGCGCTGGCGCAGTCGCGCCGAGCGGGCATGTGGGCGGGGCGCGTCGAGGCCCCCTGGCTGTGGCGCTCGCGCCAGCTGCGCGAGCGCCG
>NZ_DASYHS010000094.1:0-16253 GCF_035998295.1 Arenibaculum sp.
AAGGTCGCCGACGCGCGGACCGAGGCGGCGGCGCTCGGCGCGGACCTCGTGGTGTATTCGGAGCTGGTCGTGTCGGGCTACCCGCCCGAGGACCTGGTGATGAAGCCGTTCTTCACGGCCTCGGTGCGCGCCGCCGTCGAGGATCTCGCCTCCACCACCGCGGACGGCGGCCCGGCGATGCTGGTGACGGCGCCCTGGGCCGAGGACGGCAAGGTCTACAACGCGGCCCTGCTGCTCGACGGCGGCCGGATCGCGGCCGTGCGCTACAAGAACGAGCTGCCGAACTACGGCGTCTTCGACGAGAAGCGCGTCTTCGCGTCCGGCCCGGTCCAGGGCCCGGTCAATTTCCGCGACGTCCGCCTGGGCGTGCTGATCTGCGAGGACATGTGGAAGCCCGACGTGGCGGAGACGCAGTCGGAATGCGGGGCCGAGATCCTGGTCGTGCCCAACGGCAGCCCGTTCGAGACCGACAAGCAGGACGCGCGCCTGAACCTCGCGGTCGCGCGGGTCACCGAGACGGAACTGCCGCTGATCTACGTCAACCAGGTCGGCGGCCAGGACGAGCTGGTGTTCGACGGCAGCTCCTTCGTGCTGGGCGCCGACCGCAAGCTCGCGGCCCAGGCCGCGGGATGGCGCGAGCAGGTGATGCTGACCCGCTGGGAGCGCCGGGACGGCGGCTGGGCCTGCGTCGAGGCCGAGACGGCGAAGCCGTCGGAGGGGCTGGAGGCGATCTACCAGGCGATGGTGCTGGGCCTGCGCGACTATGTCGGCAAGAACCGCTTCCCGGGCGTGCTGATCGGGATGTCGGGGGGCATCGACAGCGCGCTCTCGGCCGCGGTCGCGGTCGACGCGCTGGGCGCGGAGCGGGTCCACTGCGTGATGATGCCGTCGCCCTACACCTCGCGCGAGAGCCTGGAGGACGCGGCGGAGGCGGCCCGCCTGCTCGGCGCGCGGCTCGACACGGTCGCGATCGAGCCGGCGATGGACGCGTTCTCGCGCATGCTGGCCCCGGCCTTCGCCGGCCATGCGCCGGGCATCACGGAGGAGAACCTGCAGTCGCGCGCGCGCGGGATGACGCTGATGGCGCTGTCGAACAAGTTCGGCGGCATGGTGCTCTCCACCGGCAACAAGTCCGAGATGTCGGTCGGCTACGCGACGCTGTACGGGGACATGTGCGGCGGCTACTCGGTGCTGAAGGACGTCTATAAGACCACGGTCTACGCGCTGTCGCACTGGCGCAACGAGACCCTGCCCGACGGCGCCCTCGGCCCGGCCGGCAGGGTCGTGCCCGAGCGCATCATCACCAAGGCGCCGACCGCGGAGCTGAAGCCGAACCAGACCGACCAGGACTCCCTGCCGCCGTACGACGTGCTCGACGACATCCTGCAATGCCTGGTCGAGCACGACCTCGGCATCGCCGAGATCGTCGCGCGCGGCCATCCGAAGGAGCTGGTGGACCAGGTCTGGCGCATGCTCGACCGCGCCGAGTACAAGCGCCGCCAGGCCCCGCCGGGAGTGAAGATCACGCGCCGCAGCTTCGGCAAGGACCGGCGCTACCCCATCACCAACGGCTTCACGTCGCTGATCTGAGCCGGCATCCGATGATCGCAGTCCGCTTCGCCCCGAGCCCGACCGGCCGCCTCCATGTCGGCAACGTCCGGCTCGCCCTCGTCAACTGGCTGTTCGCCCGCAGGCATGGCGGCAGCTTCCTGCTGCGCCTCGACGACACCGACCTGGAGCGCTCGCGCGAGGAATACGCCGACGGCATCGTCGAGGACATGCGCTGGCTCGGCCTGGAATGGGACCGCTTCGCGCGCGAGAGCGACCGGATGGAGCGCTACGGGGACGCGGTAGCGCGCCTCAAGGCGGCCGGGCGGCTCTATCCCTGCTACGAGACCGCGGAGGAGCTGTCGCTGCGCCGCAAGAGCCTGGTGTCGCGCGGGCTTCCCCCGGTCTACGACCGGGCGGCGCTACGCCTGGACGAGGCCGGGCGCCGGCGGCTGGAGGCCGAGGGCCGGCGGCCCCATTGGCGCTTTCTGCTGGAGCACGGGGAGATCGCGTGGGACGACCTCGTGCGCGGGCCGCAGCGCTTCTCCGGCGGGGACCTCAGCGATCCGGTGCTGGTCCGCGAGGACGGCCGGCCGCTCTACACCCTGACCTCGGTCGTGGACGATGCCGACCTCGCGATCACCCACGTGATCCGGGGCGAGGACCACGTCGCCAACACCGCGGTGCAGATCCAGCTCTGGCAGGCGCTGGGCGTGCCGGTGCCGGGCTTCGCGCATCTGCCGCTGCTGGCGGACGCGAGCGGGCAGGGGCTGTCCAAGCGGCTCGGCAGCCTGTCGGTCGCGAGCCTGCGCGAGGACGGGATCGAGCCGATGGCGCTCGCGAGCCTGCTGGCCAAGCTCGGCACCTCCGACCCGGTCGAGCCGCGCGCCTCGCTGGACGCGCTGGCGGCGGAGTTCGACCTGTCCAAGGTGTCGCGCGCGACCGCGAAGTTCGACCCGGCGGAGCTGGAGCGCCTGAACGCGCGCCTGATCCACGCGATGAGTTTCGAGGACGCGGCGCCGCGCCTGGCGGCCGTGGGGGTCGGGGCGGGAGCGGACGCGGCGTTCTGGGAGGCCGTGCGCCCGAACCTGTCGCGCATGTCGGACGCGCTGGACTGGTGGCAGGTCGCTCGCGCGCCGATCCGCCCAGTGATCGAGGATGCCGGCTTCGCGGCCGAGGCGGCGCGCCTGCTGCCGCCCGAGCCCTGGAGCGAGGAGACCTGGGGGGCCTGGACCGCGGCCGTGAAGGAGGCGACCGGGCGCAAGGGCAAGGCGCTGTTCCTGCCGCTGCGCCTGGCGCTGACCGGGCGCGAGCATGGACCGGAACTGCGCAATCTGCTACCCCTGGTCGGCCGTGAGCGCGCCGCCGCGCGGCTGGCCGGCGAGACCGCCTGACCCCTCACCCTCTCGCCGCAGATGCGGCGGGCCCCTCCCTCTCCCGCCTTGCGGGAGAGGGGCGGTAAAGACGAGAGAAATCCCGTGCCGATGGACGTCTACAACACGCTGACCCGCCAGAAGGAGCGCTTCGAGCCGCTCGACCCCGGCCGCGTCGGCATGTATGTCTGCGGCCCGACGGTCTACGACTGGGCCCATATCGGCAATGCCCGCCCGGTCGTCGTGTTCGACACGCTGTACCGGCTGCTGAAGCGCCTGTATCCCCAGGTCCGCTACGTGCGCAACATCACCGACGTCGACGACAAGATCATCGAGCGCGCGCGCCGGGACGGCGAGCCGATCGACGCGGTGACGGCGCGCACGACCCGCGCGTTCCACGAGGACATGGCGGCGCTCGGCGCGCTGGCGCCCGACGTCGAGCCGCGGGCGACGCACCACATCGCCGGCATGGTCGCGATGATCGAGCGGCTGGTTGCGCGCGGCCACGCCTATGCGGCCGAGGGGCATGTGCTGTTCAGCGTGCCCTCGATGCCGGACTACGGCCGGCTGTCGCGCCGGTCGCGCGACGAGCTGGTCGCGGGTGCCCGGGTCGAGGTGGCGCCCTACAAGCGCGACGCCGCCGACTTCGTGCTGTGGAAGCCCTCGGCGGACGACGTTCCCGGCTGGGACAGCCCGTGGGGCCGCGGCCGGCCGGGCTGGCACATCGAGTGCTCGGCCATGTCGCTGGAGCATCTGGGCGAGACCTTCGACATCCATGGCGGCGGGCTCGACCTGATCTTCCCGCACCACGAGAACGAGATCGCGCAGTCGAGCTGCGCCCATGGCGGCGCGCCGCTCGCGCGCTACTGGATGCACAACGGCTTCGTGACCGTGAACGGCGAGAAGATGTCGAAGAGCCTCGGCAACTTCTTCACGGTCCACGAACTGCTGGAGGAGTTCCCCGGCGAGGCGATCCGCCTGACCCTGCTGGGGGCGCATTACCGCCAGCCGCTCGATTTCAGCCGGGACGCCGTCCGCCAAGCGAAGGCGGCGCTCGACCGCTGGTACACGGCGTTGAAGGCCGCCGCCGGGATCGAGCCGCAGGGCGACCTGCCGGCCGAGATGCTGGCGGCGCTGGAGGACGATTTGAACACGCCGCTCGCGATCTCCCACATGCACGAGATCGCGCATCGCCTGAACAAGGCCGCGGGCGAGCGGGAGAAGGCCGAGGCCAAGGGCGCGCTGCTGGCTGCGGGCGCGCAGCTCGGCGTGCTGGGCCAGGAGCCGGACGCCTGGTTCCGCTGGGCGCCCGCGGGGGCGGCGACGCTGGACGACGCGGCGATCGAGCGGCTGATCGGCGAGCGCCGCGACGCCCGCAAGGCCCGCGACTTCGCCCGCGCCGACGGCATCCGCGACGAGCTGGCGGCGGCCGGGGTGGTGCTGGAGGACGGGGCGGCGGGGACGACCTGGAAGCGGTCGGGGTAAGGGTTTCGCCGGCGGGCTTCAGGAAACCGGAGGCGGATGCAGCCGCGTGTCCAGCGCGAAGCGTTCCTGCGCGTGCGGCGCATAGGCGCCGGCGGCCATCGACGCGACGAAGACCAGGTTCCAGCTATGGGATGAAACCGCACTCGGGAACAGGACGAATTTGTGCCGGTGGAGCAGGTCGTCCCCGAACTGCTGCTGGCCGGCGCCGGGAACGCCGGGCCGGAGCCAGTTGGGGTTGGGGACGGCGTCCGGCGTGACGACGCGGACGCTCGCCGGATCGGTCACGGTAAGCGACGTCAGCACGTGCGGGACGGTATCCAGCGCCGGGAAACCTTTGTGCACCGCGACTTCCAGAATGGCGGTCGACGGGTCGATGGAACAGTAGACGGCACGGACGCCTCTGCTGTTCCACCGGCCGCCGGCCAGATAGGCTCCCTCGCCGCTGTCCCATGTCGCGCCGTGCCGGGCCTGGTCCAGGCGCCATGCCATCAGTTCGCCGGTGCCCAGCGGCGGCGGCAGAGGCGTCACGCGTAGACGCCGTATTCGAGGCGCGTCAGGAACTGCTCGACCATCTCGACGCCTGCCGGGGTCGCCAGAAGGTCTATCGGCCGACGCTGATCCAGGCCAGTCGCCGGCCGGTTGAGCCACCGTTCCGCTTCTTCCTGGGTCCCGAACACCTCGGTCGCCCTGGCGAGGATCTCGGCGAACTTCCAGGTCCGCCCGCTCTGCTCGAGATTGAGGGGCTTCATCGGGGCGGTCTTCCGGCGCTGGAAGGTACGCAGGCTCATGCCGATCGCCTTTTCGAGGGAGTCCCTCTTGAGGATCACCAGAGTGCCCATCAGGTGGTCCAGCGCCCTGCCCGGAAGCCCCCTGACGAGCATCTCGTGGGCGTCGAGGAAGGTTTCCGGCGCATCCCGGAGCACCGGTGTGCCGCCGAGCAGCGTCACGACCCGCTGCATCTCCCGCGAGCCGGCCCGTGCCTTGCGTTCAGCAGCGCCAGTCATTCATGCTCCTGTCAGGTGTCGCTGAAAATGTGACACCTGACGTGACCGGTTTCAAGCATCGTCGCCCCGGCGTTCCCCTGCGCATCCGATTGTGCTATCGCTGCGCTCCCGCCGCGGGAGCCGCCGGCCGGTTCCGCGGGGACGAGCGGAGACGGGCATGGGCGAGCGCATCTATCTCTACGACACCACCCTGCGCGACGGCGCGCAGACCCAGGGCGTGGATTTCTCGGTCGCGGACAAGATCGCGATCGCGCAGGAGCTCGACCGTCTCGGCATCGACTACGTCGAGGGCGGCTGGCCCGGGGCGAACCCGACCGACGACGGCTTCTTCGCGGCCCCGCCCAGGCTGGCCCATGCGAGGCTGACCGCGTTCGGCATGACCCGGCGCCCCGGCCGCAGCGCCGCCAACGATCCCGGCCTGAACGCGCTGCTGGACGCCGAGTGCGGCGCGGTCTGCCTGGTCGGCAAGACCTGGGACTTCCATGTCGACGTGGCGCTCGGCATCGCGCGCGAGGAGAACGTGGCGCTGATCCGCGACAGCGTCGCCGCCGCGCGCGAGCGCAAGGGCGAGGCGCTGTTCGACGCCGAGCATTTCTTCGACGGCTACAAGGCCAACCCCGCCTACGCGCTCGCCTGCGTCGAGGCGGCGGCCGAGGCCGGCGCGCGCTGGGTCGTGCTGTGCGACACCAACGGCGGCACGCTGCCGCACGAGGTTGAGGCGATCGTGGCCGAGGTGGCGGCCCGCATCCCCGGGGAGCGGCTCGGCATCCACACCCATGACGACACCGGCAACGCCGTCGCCAACAGCCTCGCCGCCGTGCGCGCCGGCGTGCGCATGGTGCAGGGCACGCTGAACGGGCTCGGCGAGCGCTGCGGCAACGCCAACCTCGTCACGCTGCTGCCGACCCTGATGCTGAAGATGGGTTTCGAGACCGGCGTCCCGGCCGGGGGGCTGAAGCGCCTGACCCCGGCCAGCCGCTTCCTCGACGAGCGGCTGAACCGCGCACCCGACCGCCACGCCGCCTATGTCGGCGAGAACGCCTTCGCGCACAAGGGCGGCCTGCACGTCTCGGCGGTCGAGAAGGACCCGGCCAGCTACGAGCATATCGACCCCGCCACGGTCGGCAACGCGCGCCGCATCCTCGTCTCCGACCAGGCCGGCCGGTCCAACGTGCTGGCCCGGCTGCGCGAGGTCGGGATCGAGGTCGATCCGGCGGACCCCCGCATCGGCGACCTCGTCGAGCTGCTGAAGCGCAAGGAATACGAGGGCTACGCCTATGACGGCGCGGAGGCGAGCTTCGAGCTGCTGGCGCGCCGGACGCTGGACGAGGTGCCGGACCATTTCCGCCTGACCTCGTTCCGCGTCATCGACGAGCGGCGCTGGAGCGCGCGCGGCGAGCTGGTCACCCTGTCCGAGGCGACGATCAAGGTCGAGGTCGGCGGCGAGGCGGTGATGACCGTGGCCGACGGCAACGGGCCGGTCAACGCGCTGGACGTGGCGCTGCGCAAGGCGCTGACCCCGATCCACCCGATCCTCGCGGACATGCGCCTCGTCGACTACAAGGTCCGCATCCTGACGCCCGGCGAGGGCACCAAGGCCATCACCCGCGTCATGATCGAGAGCGCCGACGGCCAGGGCAGCCGCTGGACCACGGTCGGCGTCTCGGCCAACGTCATCGACGCCTCCTACAACGCGCTGCACGACGCGATCACCTACCGGCTGTATCGCGAGGGCCTGGGGCGGGCCGCGTCGTGACCTCCGGCAGCAACCCGACGCGGCCGTCCGTGCTGGGCGGCCCGGCCGTGATCCTGGTCGACCCGCAGCTCGGCGAGAACATCGGGGCGGCGGCGCGCGCGATGCTGAACTGCGGCCTGACCGACCTGCGCCTGGTGCGCCCGCGCGACGGCTGGCCGAACGAGCGCGCGGTCGCGTCCGCCTCGGGCGCCACCGAGGTGCTGGACCGCGCGCGCCTGTTCGAGCGCGTCGAGGACGCGGTCGCCGACCTGCGCTTCGTGCTCGCGACCACCTCGCGCGAGCGCGGCCAGATCAAGCGCATCCTCACCCCGCGCGTGGCTGCGGCCGAGATGCGCCTGCGCTGGGACAGGGACGAGCCGTCGGGCGTGATGTTCGGGCCGGAGCGGACCGGCCTGTTCAACGATGACATCGCGCTGGCCGACGCCGTGCTCAGCGTGCCGCTCAACCCCGCGTTCAGCTCGCTCAACCTCGCCCAGGCGGTGCTGCTGATCGGGTATGAATGGTTCCAGACCGCGGCGGCCGTGCCCGAGCGCACGATGCATCTGGGCCAGACCCGCCCGGCCTCCAAGGCGGAACTCCACAATCTGTTCGAGCACCTGGAGGCCGAGCTGGACGCGTGCGGCTTCTTCTCGACCCCGGACAAGCGCCCGTCGATGGTGCGCAACATCCGCAACCTGTTCCAGCGCGCGGAGATGACCGAGCAGGAGGTCCGCACCTTCCACGGCATCCTCGCCGGCCTGACCGGCCGCCGCAAGCCGCCCGCGAGGGACTGAAGCCATCCGGCACCGTCTTGGTACTCCGATTGCTGTATCGGGTCGTATGACGGTCGGGGGTTTGGATGTCCTTAGCAAAATTCACGTTCTACCTGGGTCGCGCCTTGGGTGCGTTGCAAAATGCACCCCATCCTGCGAATGGCGGGTGCGGAATTGAGACGGCCGGCACGCTGCTGGCCGATGCGCAGGACATCCTGGAGCGCGCCGCCGAGCGGGCCGAGGCCGAGGGCAGGGAGCGCATGGCGGGGGAATTGCGGGAGGCGGCCGACCTGGCGTTCGAGGCGGCGCGGCTCGCCTCGAACGCCCGCAGGGAGGCGGGCTGATCTCTTCCGGAGCCCTGCGGAACGGCGCTCGGCGTTTGACTTTCGGCCGATGGTCCGTATATTGCGCCCTTCACATCCCAGGAAGCGGGCGTGCCGTCTTTTCGCGCCCCGTTCCCGCGAGCACCGGGGAGTATCCCCGGCGTAGCGGATCGGACTGACTGGGACAACAAACCGAAAGCGGACCAATGAGCAAGCGCATCCAGTCCAAGTACAAGATCGACCGCCGCCTCGGCGTCAACCTGTGGGGCCGGTCCAAGAGCCCGATCAACCGCCGCGAATACGGTCCCGGCCAGCATGGCCAGCGTCGCAAGAAGCCGTCGGACTACGGCCTGCAGCTGATGGCCAAGCAGAAGCTGAAGGGCTACTACGGCAACATCGGCGAGCGCCAGTTCCGCCGCCTGTACGCCGAGGCGGTGCGCCGCCGTGGCGACACCGGCGAGAACCTGATCCAGCTGCTCGAGCGCCGCCTGGACGCCGTCGTCTACCGCATGAAGTTCGTGCCGACCCCGTTCGCGGCGCGCCAGTTCGTGAACCACGGCCATGTGCTGGTCAACGGCCGCCGGGTCAACATCTCGTCCTACCAGGTCAAGGACGGCGACACGATCGAGGTCCGGCAGAAGTCGAAGCAGATGATCCTCGTGCTCGAGGCGATCTCGTCCGGCGAGCGCGACATCCCCGACTATCTCGAGGTCGACACCGGCGCCCTGAAGGGCCGCTTCGTGCGCGCCCCGAACCTCGCCGACGTGCCGTACCCGGTCCAGATGGAACCGAACCTGGTCATCGAGTACTACTCGCGCTGATCGGGGCCACGGCCACGGAACGAGCGCCGCGGGAGGCAACTCCCGCGGCGCTTTTTATTTACCGGCTGCGGAACGCCTGGCTGCTGTAGACCGCGAGGCCGGTCCAGATGAAGCCGAAGGCCAGGGCGTGCGCGGTGGTGAAGGCCTCGCCGTAGAGTGCCACGCCGAGCAGGAGCTGGATGGTCGGGGCCAGGTACTGCATCAGGCCGATCGTCGACAGCTTCAGGCGCTGCGCGCCGTACATGAACAGGATCAGCGGCACGGCCGTGACCGCGCCCGCGGCCGCCAGCAACGCGTCGAGCCCGAGCCCGGCCGAGCCGAAGCTGCCCCAGCCCGACAGGTCCGCCCACACCAGATAGCCGATCGCCAGCGGCGTGATCATCAGCGTCTCGGCCAGCAGCCCGATCAGCGGGTCGATGCCGGCCTTCTTGCGCATCAGCGCGTAGAAGCCGAAGCTCAGCGCCAGGGTCAGCGAGATCCAGGGCAGGGTGCCGGCGGCGGCGACCAGGCTTGCGACGCCCAGCACCGCGAGCGCCACGGCCAGCTTCTGGCGCCCCTCGAGCCGCTCGTGCAGGAACAGCACTCCCAGCACCACGTTGACCAGCGGGTTGATGTAGTAGCCGAGGCTGACCTGGACCATGTGGCCGGTGTTCACCGCCCAGATGAACAGCAGCCAGTTGGTCGAGACCAGCAGCGTCGTCACGGCGTAGAAGCCGAGCTGGCGCCGGGTCGCGAAGGCGGCCGCGACCGCGTGCCGGCTGCGCAGGGCGAGCACGACCACGATCATCAGCAGGGCCGACCAGACGACGCGGTGCGCCATGATCTCGGTCGCGGGGACGTCGACCAGCGCCTTGAAGTAGATCGGCGACAGGCCCCAGGTGAAGAACGCCCCGAACGCGTAGAGCAGTCCGGTCACGGTGGTGTTGCGCCAGGGGCCGGTGCCGGTGGAAGAGGGGAGGGCCTTGCTCATTTCCTGCACTTACCACGCCGCCGCCGTCGCCGCCCTCTGCGGCAAGCGCATGGCTGGCCTGCCCGCCCTCCTGTCCGTCCATCGCCCCTCCTGTCCGTCCATCGCGTTGTGCGGCGTCGCGAAAGCTGATGGTATGCATCCCCGCCATCGGAGAGCCCGACCGTGCCGTCTTCCCCAGCATCCGCCGCCGCGCCGAAGCAGACGGTCTCCGGCTGGTGGCTGCTCGGGATCGCCATGGCCCTCGTCGCGGTGCTGTCGTCCTCGGTGCGGCCGATCCTGATCAAGCTTTCCTACGGCCTGGGCGCCGAGCCGGTGACCCTGCTGGCGCTGCGCATGGTCTTCTCGCTGCCGTTCTTCCTGGCAGCCGCGCTGTGGAGCCGGCGGGACGCGGCGCGCACCCCGATCTCCGCCCGCGACTGGGCGCTGCTCGCCGGGCTCGGGGTCGTCGGGCACTATGCCGCGAGCTTCCTCGACTTCCTCGGCCTGCAATACGTCAGCGCCGGCGTGGGCCGGCTGCTGCTGTTCCTGTACCCGACGGTCGTGGTCCTGCTGTCCTGGGCCTTCCTGCGCAAGCGCATCGGCCCGCGCGAGATCGGGGCGCTGCTGCTGACCTATGCCGGCGTCGCGATGGTCGTCTCGCGCGGGCTGGCCGGGGCGAATGCCGACCTGCCGCTGGGGGCCGCACTCGTGTTCGGCTCGGCCGTCTGCTACGCCGTATACCTGGTCGCGGGCAGCCAGGTCATCAGGCGGGTCGGGTCGGTGCGCTTCACGGCCTACGCGACCATGGTCGCCTGCTTCGCGTGCATCGCGCAGTTCGCCGCCGTCCGCCCGCTGTCGGCCCTCGACCTGCCGCTGGAGGTCTACGGCCTCGCCTTCGCGATGGCGGCGCTGTGCACGGTGCTGCCGATCTTCCTGACCGCCGAGGCGCTGAGGCGCATCGGGGCCAACCACGTCGCCCTGCTGGGCGCGCTCGGCCCGGTGTCGGCGATCGGGCTGGGATGGCTCGGCCTGGAGGAGGTGCTGACCGGCGTCCAGGTCCTGGGCGCGGTCCTGGTGCTCGCGGGCGTGATGCTGGTCACGGTCGGCCGGCCGGCGGCAAGGCCCCGCTGACCGGCGGGGCCGGCCGTGGTATCTTCGGCCATGCGTTCCGACCTCCCCGCCGCCGATGGGGCCCGATGATCCTGCAGCGCCCCCCAGGCCCGGCGCTCCGGCCGTTCGTCTCCATCCTCTGGGCGAAGGACGCTTCGCCCGCGGCGCCGGGCCACGAACGCGAGCTGATCCTGCCCAAGGGCGCCATGCACGTGGCGATCCGCCTGCGCGCAAAGCCCCTCCGGCTGTTTGCGAGCCCCGGCGACGTCCATGGCCAGGTCGTCGGCGCCTGCGTCCTGAACGGCGTGCGTCTTGGCGCCTACGCCAAGGAGAACGCGGACTCGGCGGCGAGCGTCGGCGCGATGCTGCGCCCGGGCGCCGCCGATCTCCTGTCGAACACCCCCGCCGGCGCGCTGGCCGGCCGCCACACCCGGCTCGAGGACCTGTGGCCGGCTCATACGCTCGCCGACGCGTGCGAGCGGCTCGAGGCCGCGCGGTCGCTGGAGCATCGCCTCGCGATCCTCGAGGACGTGCTGGCGAGCCGGCTACCCGCCCTGCGCGGCACGGACCCGCTCGTCGTCCATGCACTCGCCCGCTTCGACGCCGGGGCGAGCGTCGGCGACGTGGTCGCGGAGAGCGGCTTCAGCCACCGCCACGTCGTGCGGGTCTTCACCGAGGCGGTCGGCGCGGCACCCAAGGCCTATATGCGCCTCGGGCGCTTCAACCGGACGCTCGAACTCCTGCGCGGCGCGGAGATCGTGTCCCTCGCCGACGTCGCGACCGCCGCCGGCTACGCCGACCAGTCCCACATGACCCGCGAGTTCCGGGATTTCGCGGGAATGTCGCCCGGACGCTACCTGCGCACGGGATGCGAGTGGCCACATCACGTGCCCGTCACCCCCTGACCCGCGGCGCGGTCAGATTCCTTCAAGACCCGCGGCGGCGGCGGCGACAAAGTGGGGGCCGGACAATGCGAGAGGAGGTCGAGACGTGCCGATCCACGAGGTCTATCCCTATCTGCGTGCCGGAAACGCCGAAGAGGCGATCGGTTTCTACAAGCGCGCTTTCGGGGCGGTCGAGAAGTTCCGCCTCACCGAGCCGAGCGGCCGCATCGGCCATGCCGAGCTGCTTTTCGGCGACGCCACCATCATGGTGTCGGACCCGTTCCCCGAGTTCGGCATCCATGCGCCCGATCGCGACGGCCCGAGCGCCTTCGCCATCCACCTGCACGTCGACGACGCCGACGGGATGATCGCCAGGGCAGTCGAGGCCGGCGCCCGGCTCGTCCGCGCGCCACAGGACCAGTTCTACGGCGAGCGGTCGGGCACGGTGCGCGATCCCTTCGGCTACGACTGGCTCATCGGCCATGCGATCGAGGAGGTCGAGCCGGAGGAGATGCAGCGGCGCTACACCGCGATGCTCACGGGCGAATAGCCGAACGAAAACGCCCCGCGGCCGGGCCGCGGGGCGTTCGTTCGTCCGGGCCGGCCCGCCGTCAGGCGTGGGCGACGCCCTTCTCGTCCAGGAGCTGCTGCAGCTCGCCGCTCTCGTACATCTCGCGGACGATGTCGCAGCCGCCGACGAACTCGCCCTTGACGTAGAGCTGCGGGACCGTCGGCCAGTTGCTGAAGTCCTTGATCCCCTGGCGCAGCGACGGATCGACGAGCACGTCGATGCCCTTGAACTTCACGCCCACGTGGTTCAGCACCTGGACCACGGCGGCGGAGAAGCCGCATTGCGGGAACACCGGCGTCCCCTTCATGTAGAGGACGACCTCGTTGTCGGTGATGTCGCTCTTGATGCGCTCGGAAACCGCGTTGTCCATCTCTTTCCCCTCTCGCCTCGTCTGTCTCGTCAAGCGTCCCGCGGGGCGGATGTCTGGAGGGCGAGCGCGTGAAGCTCGCCGCCCATGCGTCCCTGGAGCGCCTGGTAGACCATCTGGTGCTGCTGGACCCTCGTCTTGCCCTTGAAGACGGGCGATTCGACGTAGGCGGCGTAGTGGTCGCCGTCGCCGCGGAGATCCTCGATCCGGACCACCGAGTCCGGGATGCCTTCCTTGATGAGGCGCTCGATCTGCGCCGCGTCCATGGCCATGCCGCCGCCCCCTATTGAACCGTATCCGTCCCGCCGGCCATGTAGGCCGGCAGCCAGGCCTCGTTCGCCCGGCGCAACTCGTCCACCGATATGGCGCCTCGCCCGTCGACTGTCAACGACGCGCCGCCGGTCGTCCCCAGCGCCAGCAGCGGGACGCCCGCCTGCGCCGCGCGGGCCGCGACCGCCTCGACGTTCCGGACCGCGAGCACGTAGCGGCCCTGGTCCTCGCCGAACAGGAAGCCGGCCGGGTCCGCGTCGTCGGGCACCGAGACGGCGGCGCCGATGCCCGACGCCATCGCCATCTCGGCGAGCGCGACCAGCAGGCCGCCGCCAGAGACGTCGTGGCAGGCGGTCACGAGGCGGTCGGCGATCAGGGCGCGCACGAGGTCGCCGTTGCGCTTCTCGGCGTCGAGGTCGACGACCGGCGGCCGTCCGGCCTCGCGGCCGTGGATCTCGCGCAGGTACAGCGACCGGCCGAGATGGGACGGCGCGCCGCCGACCAGCAGCAGGGCGTCGCCCTCGGCCGCGAAGGCGATGCCCATCGCCAGCGAGGCGTCGTCGAGCAGGCCGATCGCGCCGATGGCCGGCGTGGGCAGGATCGCGTTGCCCTCGGTCTCGTTGTAGAGGCTGACATTGCCCGACACGACGGGGAAGTCGAGGCTCCGGCACGCCGCCGCCATGCCTTCGATGCAGCCGACGAACTGCCCCATGATCCGGGGCTTCTGCGGGTTGCCGAAGTTCATGTTGTCGGTCACGGCGAGCGGCAGGGCGCCGGCCGCCGTCAGGTTGCGCCACGCCTCCGCGACCGCCTGCGCGCCGCCGCGCACCGGGTCGGCGACGCAGTAGCGCGGCGTGCAGTCGGTCGTGATCGCCAGCGCGCGGTTGGTGCCGTGGACGCGTACCACCGCCGCGTCCGCCTGGCCCGACGCGAACACCGTGTCGGCGCCGACCTGCCGGTCGTACTGCTCCCACAGCCAGCGCTTCGAGGCCAGGTCGGGAATGGCGAGCAGGCGCTTCAGCACCTCGGTCGCCGGGCCGGGCAGGGGGGCATCGGTCGCCGCGACTTCGGCCGCCGGGGGCGTCGGCTCCCACGGGCGCTCGTAGACCGGCGAGCTTTCGACCAGGGGCGCTATCTCCAGGTCGCAGAAGGTCTCGCCATGCATCTCGAGCACGAGCCGGCCGCTGTCGGTCAGGTGGCCGATCACCGCGAAGTCCAGCTCCCACTTGTCGAAGACGGCCTTCGCCAGCGCCTCGCGGCCGGGCTTCAGGATCATCAGCATGCGCTCCTGGCTCTCGGAGAGCATGATCTCGTACGGGGTCATCCCCGTCTCGCGCTGGGGCACCCGGTCGAGCTGCAGCACGATGCCGAGCCCGCCCTTGCCCGCCATCTCGACCGAGGAGGAGGTGAGGCCGGCGGCCCCCATGTCCTGGATCGCGACGATCGCGTCGGTGGCCATCAGCTCGAGGCAGGCCTCGATCAGCAGCTTCTCCGTGAACGGATCGCCGACCTGGACGGTCGGGCGCTTCTCCTCGCTGTCCTCGGTGAACTCCGTGGACGCCATGGTCGCGCCGTGGATGCCGTCGCGCCCGGTCTTGGAGCCGACATAGACCACGGGGTTGCCGACGCCGGCGGCGGCCGAATAGAAGATCCGGTCCGCGGGCGCCAGCCCGACCGTCATCGCGTTGACGAGGATGTTGCCGTTGTAGGCGGGATGGAACTCGGTCTCGCCGCCGACCGTCGGCACGCCGACGCAGTTGCCGTAGCCGCCGATGCCGGCGACGACGCCCGAGACGAGGTGCCGGGTCTTCGGGTGGTCCGGGCTGCCGAAGCGCAGCGCGTTCATGTTGGCGATCGGGCGCGCCCCCATGGTGAAGACGTCGCGCAGGATGCCGCCGACGCCGGTCGCCGCACCCTGGTAGGGCTCGATGAAGGAGGGGTGGTTGTGGCTCTCCATCTTGAAGACGGCGGCGAGCCCGTCGCCGATGTCGACCACGCCGGCGTTCTCGCCCGGGCCGCAGATCACGCGCGGGCCGGTCGTCGGCAGCGTCCGCAGCCAGACCTTCGACGACTTGTAGGAGCAGTGCTCCGACCACATCACCGAGAAGATGCCGAGTTCGGTGAAGCTGGGCTCCCGGCCGACGATGCGCAGCATCAGCGCGTACTCGTCCGGCGACAGCCCGTGCTCGGCCGCAAGCTCCGGCGTCACCTTGGGCCCGCGCAGATGCTCGGGAGCGGGGTGCGGGGTGGAGTTCGGCGGGGCGGTCACGACAGCGTCTCCATCAGGCCGGTGAAGAAGGCCCGCCCGTCGGTGTTGCCGTGGGCCGGGTCGGCCGCGCGCTCGGGATGGGGCATCAGGCCGAGCACGGTCCGCCCTTCGTTGAACACGCCCGCGATGTTGCGGGCCGAGCCGTTGGGATTGGCCTCGGCCGTCGGCTCACCGTCGGGATCGACGTAGCGGAAGGCGACGCGGCCCTCGCCCTCGATCCGGTCCAGCGTCTCGTCGTCGGCGAAGAAGTTGCCGTCGTGATGCGCGATCGGGATGCGGATCACCTCGCCGGCGCGGTAGCCGGCGGTGAACGCGCTGTCGGCCCGCTCGACCCGGAGGCCGACGGTCTTGCACGCGTATTTCAGCCCGGCGTTGCGCATCAGGGCGCCCGGCAGCAGCCGCGCCTCGGTCAGGACCTGGAAGCCGTTGCAAACGCCCAGGACCCGTACCCCGCGGTCGGCCCGCGCGACGACCTCGCGCATGACCGGCGAATGGCTGGCCATCGCGCCCGCGCGCAGGTAGTCGCCGTAGGAGAAGCCGCCGGGGACGGCGATCAGGTCGACGTCCGGCAGCTCGGTATCGCGGTGCCAGACCATGTGGGGCTTGGCCCCCGTGACGGACTCCAGGGCGACGCTCAAGTCGCGGTCGCAGTTGGAGCCGGGAAAAACGATGACGGCGGCCTTCATGAGGCGCTTCGCACTTCCGGAGTTGCTGGGGACCGTGGCCGCGAAACTAGTGCGCCACAATCGAGGATGCAAGCGGTCCTTGCGC
>NZ_DASYHS010000116.1:0-5061 GCF_035998295.1 Arenibaculum sp.
CTCGGGAGAGTAGGTCGCCGCCGGGCCACCACGCCAGAACATCACTCCAACCACCAACACCACCGCGGGGTGGAGCAGCCCGGTAGCTCGTCAGGCTCATAACCTGAAGGTCACAGGTTCAAATCCTGTCCCCGCATCCCATGATCCCAAAAGTTCTCCCGAACCTTTGCTGGCCGAAAGGCCGGCAAGGGTTTTGTCGTGTTCCGGCTCCCCGACCCAGTTATCGGCGGCGTCGAACCCGGACAGGCCCTGGCAGCTTGGGGAGGCGGCCGAGGAGCTGCATACCGGGAACATTGCGGCCACTCCCTGTCCTGCCGTGAACGGCCTAGTATACCGACCTCAAGGTCATCGTCAGAGCGCGATGTTGGACGGAACCAGGTTGAGCAGGCCAGTCAGCAGCAGTTCGAAATCCGCGACTCCGTCGCCATCCAGGTGCCCGGACAGAATGGTCTGGTTGGCACCGGCGTCGTGCGAGAAGGCGACCTGACCTGCACCCGTTGCCGCGGCGCTGCTCATGAAGATGAACGCCTCGTCCGCCGCGGTGGCGTCGATGGCATCGATCCGGCTGAAGTCGATGCGGTCGCCATGCACGAAATCGGCGATGAGGTCGGAGCCGAGGCCGGTGGTGCCGCCGCCGACCTCCTCCTTGCTGCGGAACACGAAGCGGTCGTTGCCGACGCCGCCCCACAAGGTATCGACGCCGAGGCCGCCCTCCAGCGTGTCGGTGGCGCCGCCGCCGAACAGCAGGTCGTTGCCGCCCAGGCCATAGATCTGGTCGCTGCCGTTGCCGCCATCCAGGACGTTGTTCCCAGTATTGCCGTCGACTCGGTTGTTCGCCGCGTTGCCGGTTCCGGACAAGTCACCGCTGCCGAGCAGCGAAAGGCGTTCGAAGTTCAGTGGCAGCGTCGTGCTGAGCAGGGTCTCGATCCAGTCGTAGCCGGCATTGGCCTCCTCGACCGCTACATCCCCCGCCTCGTCGATCCTGTAGCGGTCATCGCCGAGCCCGCCGACCGCGCGGTCAGGTCCCTGGCCGCCATCCAGCAGGTCGTTGCCGGCGCCGCCGAGGAGCGTATCGGCACCCGCGAGGCCGTACAGTTCATCGCTGCCGCTGCCGCCATCGAGCAGGTTGTTGCCGTCGTTGCCGTCCAGCCGGTTGTCGCCGGCGCTGCCGGTCGCCCAAAGATCCGCGGCGCCCATCAGCGACAGCCGCTCGATGTTGGCCGGCATCGCGGTGCTGAAGTAGGTCTGGATCAGGTCGTAGCCGCCATCCGGCCCTTCCACCACCACATCGCCGGCATCGTCCACGGCGTAGCGGTCATCGCCGAGGCCGCCGATCATGACGTCGGCGCCGGTGCCGCCATCCAGCGTGTCATTGCCGTCGCTGCCGGTGAGCGTATCCGCCCCGCCATGGCCCATCAGCTTGTTCGCACCGGCATTGCCGGAAATCATGTTGCCTTCGTCGTTGCCCGAGCCGGTGATGTCGGCTGTGCCAGCGAGCACCAGGTTCTCGACATTGCTCTTGAGCCGGAACGAAGCCGTGGCGACAGCCGTGTCCACGCCCTCGTCCGGCTTCTCGAAGATGATGTCGAGCGCATCGTCGGCGTAGTAAAGGTCGTTGCCGGTGCCGCCATCCAGGCGATCCGCGCCGGCACCGCCGTTCAGAATATCGGCGCCGCTACCGCCGCGGATGGTATCGGACAACGAGGCACCAATCACGACGTCGTCGCCGGCGCCGGCGTCAAAGGCCTGCGTCGCATCGTAGCCGGCCGCGATGGCGGCGGCGGCGTCGCTGGGCAGGTAGACCTCGTCGTTGCCGCCCAGCCCTTCGTAGATCGAGGCAGGCAACCAAGCGCCGAATACGATGGTGGAGAAGTCGACGAAATCGGCACCGGAGGAGAACAGCGCCGGCAGCCCGGCGCCGCTGGGGTCGATCGCCCCATCGCTGAACCCTATGGACTCGATGCCGGACAGCAGATCCCGGCCGTCGTCACCGTCGCTGGGATCGATGTCCCAAACTGTGACGCTGCTGCCGGAGGCGAGCACGATGTAGCCGGCGCGGAGGCCGGCATAGACCGCGGTGTCCTCGCCCGCGCCGCCGTAGATGAGGTCGTTGCCAGCCCCGCCGATGATCTCGTCGTCGCCGTCATCGCCCCAGATCTCATCGTGCCCGTCGCCGCCCAGCAGCGTGTCGGCGCCCGCGCCGCCCGAGATGACGTCGTCGCCCGTGTCACCATGGGCATGGTCATGGCCCGCGCCGGCCCAGAGTATGTCGTGCCCCGCGCCGCCCAGCAGCGTGTCCGCACCCGCGTCGCCCAGCAGCACATCGTCCCCGGCGCCGCCATCAAGCCAATCGTCGCCGGCGAGCCCGCGCAGCTCGTCGCGTCCCGCCCCCGCAATGCGCGTGTCGCCGGCCTGGCTGTCGTCGGCGCCGGTCCAGAGAGTGCGCGAGAAATCAATGCCGTTCAGCGCCAGGGAGCTGATGACCATGCGGTCCGCGGCGAGGGTGCGGGAGGCACCGCTCAGGTGGATGCCGTCCTCGATCGTCAGCAGGTCCGAGGTCAGCGCGCCGATGGCGACGCCCGGTAGCGCGGCGGCCACCGTGTGCTGCGCGGCGCGCACGTCGTCGTATTTGCCATCCTCCTCGCCCCGCGGGCCGATTTCCTGGATGAGCACGCGGTGCGGGCTGAAATCCGCCAGCACGCGCTCCATGAACTGGATCAGCGCGGTGGTGTAGGCGCTTTCGGAGATGCCCTCCGACCCGTCGGTCTCGCCCTGCCCCCACAGCACCACCTCGGCGCTGCCGCCGACCTGCGCCAGCAGCGCCAGCACATTGGCGTAGAGCGAGCCGGCGGCGGTGGACATCCAGTTGCCGTTGCCCTTGTCCGCCTGCGGCAGCAGCGCGGTGCCGCCCTTCGCGCCCTCCACCAGCAGGACCGGCGCGCCGAGCTGTGCGGCGTAGGTGCGCGCGAAATGCTGCGCGGCGCCGCCGGGTACGGCGCCGATCTCGCCATTCCATTCCATGCCGTAGACGCCACCGCCGGACAGTTCGTCCTGCGGCCCGTCGAACCAGCGCTGGATGTTCGACTGGCCCACGACGAAGACCACGGCACCAATCACCAGGTCCTGCGCGACGACGACACCGCCGGTGCTGACCTCGAGCCGGTAGCCTTCGCCCTGTGGGATGCCGCCGAGGCTGTCGCCCGGGGTCCAACCCACCACGACGTTGCCCTGCTGGTCGAGCACGCGCGCCATGTCCCCGTTGAAGGGCACCGTTCCCGTGGTGCCCTCGCGCTGGATGAAGATCACCCTGGTTTCCTCCGCTCGGCATTCGACGCGGCTTTCGCATCGCCGGTCACACCCTACGCCGCCAGGCATCCGGTGCGGGATTGAGACTGGTCAGGACTGACTTCCAGTCTGGCTGGCATGTCCCCGGTTACAGACGCCAGAGATCGACGTCGGAGGGCACCTGGCTGCGGTCGAGGCAGCCCTTCACGTCCAGCACCGCGCCGCCCTCGTTCAGCAGGCAGCGTCGGATCAGGCTCCAGCCCGACCTCACGAAGGCACGGTGCGCCACGGCCAACACCACGGCGCCACCGGGTCGGACTTCCAGCAGGTCCGTGGGCGGCAGCCCGGTGGCCGCCAGCACCTCCTCCGGATCCGCCAGGGGATCGACGATCTGGACGTCGAGGCCGTGGTCCTGGATTTCCCGGACCAGGCTGAGCGCCGGGGAGTTGCGCAGGTCGGGCACATCCTCCTTGAACGTCAGGCCGAGCACGGTGACGCGGCGCGACTGGCCGCCGTGCCGCATCAGCATCTGCACGCAGCGGCGCGCGACAAAGCTGGCCATGCCGTCGTTGATGCGGCGGCCGGTGACGATCACCTCCGGGTGGTGGCCGGCGCGTTCGGCGCGTTGGGCGAGGTAGTAGGGGTCGACCCCGATGCAGTGGCCGCCGACGAGGCCCGGCTGGAAGTCCAGGAAGTTCCACTTGGTCGCCGCGGCCGCGAGAACGTCGCGGGTGTCGATGCCCAGCCGGTCGAAGATGCAGGCCAGCTCGTTGACAAAGGCGATGTTGAGGTCGCGCTGCGCGTTCTCGATCACCTTCGCAGCCTCGGCGACGCGGATCGAGCCGGCGCGGTGGATGCCGGCGCGGATGATGCGCGCGTAGAGGCCGGCGACCTCGTCCAGCGCCGCAGGCGACTGCGCGGCCACCACCTTGGTGATGCTCTCGAGCCGGTGGTCCGGGTCGCCCGGATTGATGCGTTCCGGGCTGTAGCCGATTGCGAAGTCGACGCCGGCGCGCAGGCCGGAAGCCTGCTCCAGCACCGGCAGGCATTCCTCCTCCGTCGCGCCGGGATAGACGGTCGATTCGTAGATGACGAGCGCGCCGGGGCGCAGGGCCCGGCCGACTGTCTCGGAGGCGCGCAGCAGCGGGCCGAGATCCGGCTGCCGCGTCGCGGTCAGTGGCGTCGGCACCGTGACGATGAAGATGTCCGTGTCGCGAAGCTCAGCCGCGTCGCTGGTGCAGGCGAGCCGCGCGGCGCGCAGATCCTCATGCGGCACCTCGCGCGTACGGTCGACGCCGGCCAGCAATTCCGCGACGCGCCGGCGGTCGATGTCGAAGCCGATGACGTGCAGGCCGGCGCGTGCGAAGGCGACGGCGACCGGCAGCCCGACATAGCCGAGACCGATCACGGCGAGACGGCGGGCGTCCAAGGTTCAGCTTTCCACGGAACGGCGCGGGTAGCGCCGACGTGCCGTGGTTGCCACCGCTGCTGCCAGGTCCGGCATCGCCCGTGCTCCCCGCCTGTCTCATCGGGTGCAGCATGCGGTGCCGGGCGCCGCCGGACCACGGCAACCCGGTCCAAACTGGCGACCAAGCTGGCAGATGCGGGTGTGCGTCCAGCCCCGGACTCCCCTGAATGGACACCTCCAGAAACCTCGGTTTTCGCCAGACGTGGCCGTAGATTGGTGGATGTGCGCCTGCCGTGCGACGGGCTGGCCGGGATCACGCTGCTGGAGGACGGCCGGCGCGGCGCTGATGTCGGTGCGCGCTGCGGCTG
>NZ_DASYHS010000169.1:0-4610 GCF_035998295.1 Arenibaculum sp.
CCTGGTCGCATGGCTGGGGACGCGCCGGCACCCGCCCCGGCCGGCGGTGTGGGCGGTGATCGTCGCCAACGTGGTCTGGGCCGCGGACTGCGTGCTGCTGCTGCTCGGCGGCTGGATCGAGCCGACCGGCCTCGGAACCGCCTTCGTCCTCGTCCAGGCCGTGGCCGTGCTGCTGTTCGCGGAGTTGCAGTATGTCGGGCTGCGGCGCACGGTCCCGGCGGCGGCGTGACGCGGCCGGACGGCGCCGACAAGAGCGTTTCCGGTCCATCCGGAAATGCTCAGGGGCGCGACCGCGCCCCCGCCCCGCCAGGGGCGAAAGCCGAGCCGCAGATGCGGCGCCGGCGATTGAGGAAAAAGAAATCTAGGGCGTCGCGACGCCTCCGGCGCCGCGGCGCGCGCGCAGCAGGTAGAACTGGGACACGATCGACAGGCGGAACAGCCCGTTGGTGCCGTTCTGCAGCATCACCGGCCAGCCGTCGGCCACTCCCATCGCGACGCCCAGGGCGAAGCTCGACGCATCCTTGAGGACGATCAGCACGTTCATCGGCAGCGAGATCGCGCCGGTCGTCCCGCTGCGCCGGATCGCGGCGAGCTGGTGGACGTATCCCTGGGCACCGATCGCGAACACCGCGACCACGAGCGCCTGTGCCGCGTGGGTGCCGACGGCGCCGATCCGGTAGCCGCTCGCGAGCATCAGGAGGGCCGCCGCCGTCGCGGCGAGGCATCCGCCGAAGACGAGCCGCGAGGCGAGGTTGCGCCGGTCGGCCATGATCTGGAACAGGATCACCAGGACCAGCAGCGTCGCCGCCAGCCGCGGCCATACCAGGTAGTGATTGAAGCGAGCGATCAGGAACCCGTACACGAAGAACGCGTACACTCCCAGGAAATGGCACAGGAACTGGTTGAGCGAAAGGACCGCGGTCACGCTCTCGCCCGAGGGGGCCAGCCGGAATCGCCGCTTGCGCCGGTGCAGCTTCAGGATCTGGTCGAGGATGCCGACCAGCGACAGCACGAAGAAGACCGAACTGACCCAGCCGGCGACGTGGTAGGCGTCCATCCGAAGCCCCTGTCGAGAAGATGCATACGATAGCATTGGATCTTCTCGCGCGCCGCAGTTTCAACGAACCGGCGCCGGCAGGAAGGAATCCGGCGAAGAGCCGTTCCGGGCGCTTGACGGGAGGGCAGGCCATCCCTATTATCCGCCAACCTTTTTGGGGGAGCAGGCTGTAGGCGGTTTTCCGCCTAGACGCTGTTCCCCGAATGGACTCCCCCGAAAAGACATAGCGGCACCCGAGCTTTTTCGGACCGCGCTTGGTATTTCACCCGCACGAGGCGGTCACCTGCTTCGACGGCGGGTTTTTGCATCGTCCGGAGCCTTGCGTTCCGGCGATTGAGACAGATGGGAAAAGAAGGGCTGTAGATGCCGACGATCAACCAGTTGATCCGTAAGCCGCGTGCGCCTCAGGCGGCGCGCAACAAGGTGCCCGCGATGGAGGGCTGCCCGCAGAAACGCGGTGTCTGCACCCGCGTGTACACGACCACGCCGAAGAAGCCGAACTCGGCACTCCGGAAAGTCGCGCGCGTGCGCCTGACGAACGGGTACGAGGTGACCAGCTACATCCCCGGCGAGGGGCACAATCTTCAGGAACACTCGGTGGTCATGATCCGCGGCGGCCGCGTGAAGGACCTGCCGGGCGTGCGTTACCACATCATCCGCGGTTCGCTCGACACTCAGGGCGTCAAAGACCGCCGCCAGCGCCGTTCGAAGTACGGCGCGAAGCGTCCCAAGTAAGGAGATCGGACCATGTCTCGTCGTCGTCGCGCCGAGAAGCGTGAGGTCCTGCCGGACGCCAAGTACGGCGACCGCGTCCTCACCAAGTTCATGAACTGCCTGATGCTGGACGGCAAGAAGTCGGCCGCGGAAGGCATCGTCTACGGTGCGCTCGACCGCATCGAGGGGCGCACCAAGGCCGATCCGGTCCAGGTGTTCCACGATGCGCTCGGCAACGTGAAGCCGCATCTGGAAGTCCGTTCCCGCCGCGTCGGCGGTGCGACCTACCAGGTTCCGGTCGAGGTGCGCACCGACCGCGCCCAGGCTCTGGCGATCCGCTGGCTGATCTCGGCCGCGCGCGCTCGCTCGGAGAACACCATGACGGAGCGCCTCTCGGGCGAGCTGATGGATGCCGCCAACCAGCGCGGCACCGCGGTGAAGAAGCGCGAGGACACGCACCGCATGGCGGAGGCCAACAAGGCCTTCTCGCACTACCGCTGGTAACGTTCGGGTGGATCTCGCGGCGGCGCATCCCGTGCCGCCGCGGTCCCGAAAGACGACCGAGTCCCGAGAGACGATCATGTCACGGAGCACGCCGCTCGAGCGTTATCGGAACATCGGCATCATGGCGCACATCGATGCCGGCAAGACGACGACGACCGAGCGCATCCTCTACTACACCGGAAAGTCCTACAAGATCGGGGAGGTCCACGAGGGCACCGCGGTCATGGACTGGATGGAGCAGGAGCAGGAGCGCGGCATCACCATCACGTCCGCGGCGACGACCTGCTTCTGGCGCGACCACCGGATCAACATCATCGACACCCCCGGCCATGTCGACTTCACCATCGAGGTCGAACGGTCGCTGAGGGTGCTCGACGGCGCGGTCGCGGTGTTCGACTCGGTGGCGGGCGTCGAGCCTCAGTCGGAGACGGTGTGGCGGCAGGCGGACAAGTACCGCGTGCCGAGGATGTGCTTCGTCAACAAGATGGACCGCATCGGGGCGGACTTCTACCGCTGCGTCGACATGATCGGCGAGCGGCTGGGAGCGGTGCCGCTGGTGCTCCAGCTGCCCATCGGATCGGAGGCGGAGTTCGTCGGCCTGGTCGACCTGATCGCCGGCAAGGCGGTGATCTGGAAGGAAGAGACGCTCGGCGCCGAGTTCTACGAGGCGGAGATCCCGGCCGAGCTGCGCGACCGCGCCGCCGAGTACCGGACCCGCCTGATCGAGGCGGTGGCCGAGTTGGACGACAAGGTCCTCGAGGCCTATCTGGGCGGCGAGGAGCCGTCGGCCGGCACGTTGCGCCGGCTGATCCGCAAGGGCACGGTGGACCTGCGCTTCGTCCCCGTCCTGTGCGGTTCGGCCTTCAAGAACAAGGGCATCCAGCCGATGCTGGACGCCGTCATCGACTACCTGCCGGCGCCGACCGACGTCGAGAGCGTGCGCGGCGTGAAGGTGGGCGGCAACGAGCCGGATACGCGGCCGACCGACGACGCGGCGCCGTTCTCGGCGCTGGCGTTCAAGATCATGAACGATCCCTTCGTGGGGTCGCTCACCTTCGTCAGGATCTATTCCGGCTCCCTGGAGGCGGGCAGCTACGTGCTGAACCCGGGCAAGGAGGAGCGGGAGCGGGTGGGGCGGATGCTGCTGATGCACGCCAACTCCCGCGAGGAGATCAAGGAAGCCCATGCCGGCGACATCGTCGCGCTGACGGCGTTGAAGGCCACCACGACCGGCGACACGCTGTGCGACCCGCACGCGCCGATCGTGCTGGAGCGGATGGAGTTCCCGGAGCCGGTCATCGAGGTCGCGGTCGAGCCGCGGACGAAGGCCGACCAGGAGAAGATGTCGACGGCGCTGCAGCGCCTGGCGCAGGAGGACCCGTCCTTCCGCGTCAGCGTCGACCAGGAGAGCGGGCAGACGGTGATCAGGGGGATGGGCGAGCTCCATCTCGAGATCATCGTCGACCGCATGAAGCGGGAGTTCAAGGTCGAGGCCGACGTCGGCGCGCCGCAGGTCGCCTATCGCGAGACGATCACGCAGCGCGCCGAGGTGGACTACACCCACAAGAAGCAGACCGGCGGTTCGGGCCAGTTCGCGCGGATCAGGCTGGCGTTCCGGCCGCTCGGCCGCGGCGAGGGCTTCCGCTTCGAGAACAAGGTCGTCGGCGGCGCCGTGCCGAAGGAATACGTGCCCGGCGTGCAGAAGGGGTTGGAGGCGGCCAGGACGTCCGGCGTCGTCGCCGGCTTCCCGGTCATCGACTTCCAGGTCGACCTGGTGGACGGCGCCTATCACGACGTCGACAGCTCCGTCCTGGCGTTCGAGATCGCCGCCCGCGCGGCCTTCCGGGAGGGCTTGCAGAAGGCGAAGCCGACGCTCCTCGAGCCGGTCATGCGGGTCGAGGTCGTCACGCCGGACGACTACATGGGCGACGTGATCGGCGACCTGAACAGCCGGCGAGGCCAGATCAACGGCATGGACCAGCGCGGCAACGCGCGGGTCGTCACGGCGATGGTGCCGCTGGCTAACATGTTCGGATACGTGAACAACCTGCGGTCCATGAGTCAGGGCCGTGCCCAGTACACCATGCAGTTCGACCACTACGAGCCGGTGCCTCAGGCCGTCGCCGACGAAGTCCGCGCCAAGCTTGCGTGAGGTTTCGAGGGCTGCCAGGTGGAATGACGTTGAACGGAGACCAGAACGATGGCGAAGGCAAAGTTTGAGCGGACGAAGCCGCACTGCAACGTAGGTACGATCGGCCACGTCGACCACGGGAAGACGTCGCTGACGGCCGCGATCACGAAGGTGCTCGCGGAGACGGGCGGTGCGACGTTCACG
>NZ_DASYHS010000172.1:0-4058 GCF_035998295.1 Arenibaculum sp.
ACGCTGAACCGGCATGCCGCCGCTCTGGAGGGAACGAAGCGCCCGGCACCGCGTGAAGGAAACAAGGATGGGGCAGGGGCGCGCGCCACCCGCCGGGCCCGATCCGCAGACCGGTCGCCGGCGTAGAGCCTCTCCGGTATCGTGGGCACCCGCCGGGACGGGCTCGGCCTTGAATGCGGTGCGGAGAATGTGCAATTCCGCTCATGTCATGCAGCGGAGATAGGCCATGCTGAGCCCGTTTCTGGACAGGGTGACGGACCGCGAGCGCGGCACGATTTCCCCGGAGAGGGTGTGCGAGGCCCTGCGCATGCCGATGGCGCGCCTGGCCGGGCTGGCGCATGTCCACCGAAACACGCTCGCCCGCCGGCCGGAGTCGCTGCTGGTTGGAAAGGTGCGCCGGACAGGGGTGGGTCGTGCTCGGCCCGCTCGGTGGCCCGCCGACGAACCGGATGTCCTCGCCGGCGGCTTGACGCCGCGCCAGCCGGATGAGGTTGCCCCTTGCGGTCAAGTACCCTATTATCTGACTAGCTATTCTGACTAGATAGGGGCCCGCCATGGCGCAATGGCAGCTTCAGGATGCCAAGGCCAAGTTCAGCGAGGTCGTCAAGCGCGCCGCGGAGGAGGGGCCGCAGGTCGTCACCGTGCGCGGCAGGGAGACCGCGGTCGTCCTGTCCGCGGAGGATTACCGCCGGCTCGCAGCCGGGCGCGGCGACTTCGTTGATCTGCTGCTCCAGTTCCCGGAGATCCCGGACGAGGTCGCCGCCGCGCTCGAAGGCTCGCGCCCCGTCGAGGCCGTGCGAGAGATCGACCTCTAGCCGGGAACCTTGCCGTGTACCTGCTCGACACGAACGTGCTATCGGCCGCACGGAAGGCGGAAGAGCCTGTCCGCGCCTGGCTCGAAGCCGAGCGGACGGCTCCGATGTACCTCAGCGTCGTCACGATCGGTGAGATCGAGCGGGGCATCGAGAACATCGGCCGGCGGGACGGCGCCAAGGCCCGAGTCCTGGGTCAGTGGCTGCAGCGTCTGCTCATCGAGTATTCCGACCGCATCCTGCCCGTCGATCTCCAGACCGGCCGCGCCTGGGGACGGATCACGGCCGGCCCGACGGCGCCGCTCGCCGACGCCCTGATCGCCGCGACGGCCAAGGTCCACGACCTGGTTGTCGTGACCAGGAACGTCCGGGACTACGAGCGCTTCATGCCGATCGGGATCGTGAACCCCTGGGATCGCGACACCTGGGTCAGGGCGTGAGAGTCTCTTGCCAATGGCCGAGCCCGCAGGCGGCCAGAAGACCCGGAGTTCAGCAGGAAAGGGTGGGCGTGCATCAGCCGGCTCACCCGGCCGGCCGGCCGCCGGCGTGGAGCGCCTCCAGCATGCGGCGGGCGGCGGCGAACTCCTGCGGGCCGGCGCGCCTCAGCGCCGCCCCCAGGCGGGCCAGCAGCAGCGCGCGGCGCGGCACGGCCGCAGCGTCGTCGAGGCCGGGCACGGGAGCGAGCCCGAGCGCCTGGGCCGGGGTGAGGGCGAGCGCCTCGCACAGGCGCAAAAGCAGCTCGGGACGCGGCAGGCCCTTGGCGCGGCCGGCCAGCAGCTTCTTGAACGTCTGGTACTTCATGCCGACCCGGCGCGCGGTGTCGGCGCCGTTGAGGCCGAGCTGGTCATGCCGCCGGGTCAGGCGCGCGCCGAGGTCCTGCATGGTCCCGCTCCGATTGGGCGATCGCACCGAGCGGGGACAATAGCCCGCCCGGGACCGCCTGTCAGCGCCCGCCTGCGGGGGACGCGATCTCGTGCAGCCGTTCCCACTGCCCGCGCAGCTCGCCGGTCGCCCGCGCCGCCGCCGAGACGAGCCAGGCCAGCGCGGCGGCGTTGCGGACGTCGAGCCCGTCGACCAGCAGCTCGATCGTGTCCAGCGGCCCCTGCAGGTCGAGGAGGCTTCGCTCCATGTCGCTGGCCAATTGGCGCAGCACCGTCGGATCTGCGCCTCGGTCGGGGGCGCCCACGGGCGCCGGTGGGAAATTCGGATCCATAAGACAGGTTCCGCGAATTCAGATACTTCAATCTATCCGATTGTGCGGAAACTGGTCAATGCCGGATGCGGTTGGCGGGCCGGTCCGGTCGCGACCGGCCAGGATGTCGGAGCCCGAAGGCCCGGCCGGAATCCCGTGGATCGGCCACTGGTTCGTTGACGTCGTGCATCGGGGTGACCTGCCCCCGCAGGCCGCTCGACCTCGTCGAGGGCATGTCCGATGTGGTCCGGAGGAACGAGCCGCTCGGACGGGTCCGTGAGAGGCCTGGGCATTTCGGGGCGAATCCCGCGCTGTCGCGCCCGATCCCATGTCGGGTCCGACATCGGTCGCCCCGGTTGGCGGACTCGTCCCCGCTGCTTACATAGTGCTTACACGCTCGCGGCGAGGATGGGGCGGCGGTGGCCAAGTGCTTGAAAAGACTGGTGCCGGGTGTCGGACTCGAACCGACGACCTACCGCTTACAAGGCGGTTGCTCTACCAGCTGAGCTAACCCGGCGCCGGTCACGGGCAGACTAGCGCGTGGGCGCGGGCCGGACAAGGCGTCCGGCTCGGCGCATCGCTCAGCCGGCGGCCGTGCGCGCCAGTTCGTACAGCGCGACCGCGGCCGCGTTGGAGACGTTGAGGCTGCCGATCGGCCCGCGGGTCGGCAGGCGCGCCACGTCGTCGCAGCGCTCCATCGTCAGCCGGCGCAGACCGGTGCCCTCGGCGCCCAGCACCAGGGCCACCCGTCCCGACAGGCCCATCTCCGCGAGCGTGCGCGTTCCGCTCTCGTCCAGGCCGACGCACCAGTAGCCGGCCTGCTGCAACTCACCCAACGCCCGCGCGAGGTTGACCACCCGCACCAGCGGGACGGCCTCCAGCGCGCCCGACGCGCTCTTGGCCAGCGTGCCGGTGACGTCGGGGGCGTTGCGCTCCTGGACGACCACGGCGCTCGCCCCGAAGGCCGCCGCGGAGCGCAGGATCGCGCCGACATTGTGCGGGTCCGTCACCTGGTCGAGCAGGACCACCACGTCGCGTTCGCGCCCCGAGGCCGCGCGGGCGACGTCGTCCAGGTCGAGATCGGGCAGGGGGGCCGCCTCCAGCGCCGCCCCCTGGTGCACCGCGCCCGGGAGCAGGCGGTCGAGTTCCGCCCGCTCGACCACCGTCGGCTGCGGCCGGGACAGGCCGCGCGCTGCGGCGTCCGCCAGGGTCGCGGCCAGCGCGTCCCGCGCCGCCTCGGTGACCAGCAGCCGGCGGCAGCGGCGCTCCGGGTTCGCCAGCGCCGCCTGCACAGGGTGGAGGCCGTAGATCAGCGGCGACGGCGCCGGGCCGCGCTCGGCCCGGGGCTGACGGCGGGGTCCGGGCGCCGGCCCGTCGCCCGGCTTGCGGGGGTGTCTGCTTCGCGTCATGATGGCGCTACTGTGGCCTACGCGCCCCGCGCTGACTAGCGCCATCCGCCGCCCGCGCGGCATATGGCGGCGTAGCCCCGCCGCGCCTTTTTGGCGTTGACATCGGGCCCGAAATTCTCATAGTGCGCATCTCCGTTCCGGGTAGCCCCGGGACGGTCGGAGGGGTGGCCGAGTGGTTAAAGGCAGCAGACTGTAAATCTGCCCGCGATAGCGTACGCTGGTTCGAATCCAGCCCCCTCCACCAAATTCATGCGTCGGCCGTTGCGAGCCGGCCAGCCCTCGGCCTTCGGGACCGGCGGGAAGGGTCGGATCGCGGCGCCGTTCGGCTGCGATGCGGGTGTAGCTCAATGGTAGAGCTCCAGTCTTCCAAACTGGTGACGGGGGTTCGATTCCCCTCACCCGCTCCAATCCTGCCGCACGGCTCCCGGTCCGCACGGAGTGGCGCAGCCTATTCGGGTTCGGCCAAAACTGTTTTGCGCGTCGGCTAAAGGCCACGGGGACAAGAGAACGATGGCGAAGGCAAAGTTTGAGCGGACGAAGCCGCACTGCAACGTAGGTACGATCGGCCACGTCGACCACGGGAAGACGTCGCTGACGGCCGCGATCACGAAGGTGCTCGCGGAGACGGGCGGTGCGACGTTCACG
>NZ_DASYHS010000229.1:0-2879 GCF_035998295.1 Arenibaculum sp.
GATCGCAGGGGTGTGGGCGCTGTGGCGGCTCGGCCGCTGGCCGGCCTCGGGCCGCGGCGAGGTCGAAACCGCTTCGGGCCCGGTCGAATGCCGGGTTTCGGCCGGCGTCGCCGATCTCGTGGTCGAGTTCCTGTCCGCCGGCAATGGCGTGCGCGCGGTCGAGGACCCGTCAGGCGACCTGCTGGCCGCCCCGGCCGACGCGCTCGGCCTGCGGCCTGACGGCCTGGCGATCGTCAATGCCGGCGCCGCGCCGCCGAAGACGATCCTGCACCTCCCCGAGCCGATGCTTCTCGACCGCATCGAGGCCGATGCCGGCCGGGTCGCCGGCGCCTGCGACCGGCTCGGCAGCACCGGACTCTATCCCGTCGCCCCCCACCGGGACCGCCCCGGCCTGTTCGAGGCGCGGCAGTTCCCCTCCCGTGCCGGCTTCCTGGAGGACGCCGCGACCGGCGTCGCCGCGGCCGGCCTGGCCGCGGTGCTGGCTGCGCTCGGCGCGCTACCGCCCGACGGCCGCTTCGCCGTGCTCCAAGGCCGCGCGATGGGCCGCCCCTCCCGGATCGAGGTCACCGCCCCCCGGACGCTCCCGCCGGCGCGTTCCTGGTCGGCGGAAGGGTGACCCTGCACGCGCACCTTGCCTGAGCGCGCCGGCCGCGCCCGCGCGGCGCTCGGCGGTAGCGCCATACCGGAGGATGTGGTAGGCTGATCGTCGGTGTCGGCTTCCGTCCTTGCTCCGGGGGCCGGCACCGGTTCCGTCCCGGCTGCACCCCTGGGCCGTGACGGGCAATTGCGTGCAGATCTTCCCTCCTCGATGTGGCGGGCTCATCCCTCGGGCCCGCCACACATCGTTTCGGGGACGTCACGCAAGGACGAAGACGTCGTCTCCCTCGACCCGTACCTCGTGGACCTTCAGCGGCCGGGTCACCGGCAAGCCCTGCGGCGCGCCGGTGCGGACGTCGAACTGCCCCTGGTGGAGCGGGCATTCGACCAGATGCCCTTCCAGGTAGCCGTCGGTGAGCCGCGCGCGGCCATGCGTGCAGACATTCGCGGTCGCGTGCACCTGCCCGTCGACCCGGTAGAGCGCGATCGGGGATCCGCCGGCGTCGACCGCCGCCATCGCGCCCTCGGGCAGGTCGGAGAGGCTGGCGACGCGGTGCCAGGTTTGCTCGGTCATGCGCTCACACCGGGTAGATGAGGGAGTTGTCGATCAGGACGTCGTCGAAGACGCAGAGCTTCTCGCGGAAGCGCAGCACGCCGTCCGAACGGACCAGCGTGTCCAGGTAGCGGCCGACCTGGAACACGCGCGCCGGCTCGTCCGCCAGGATCTGGACGACCAGGTAGTTCGCCCGCACGCCGATCGACCCGTCGGCGCCGAGAGCATGGATGCGCGGGGCCGAGACGATGTGCCGGCAGGTGCGCGGCATGTACATCATGGTCTCGGTGATGCCCGTGACGCGGTCCTTCAGCATGCCGCGGCTCTCCGCCCACACCGTGCACAGGGGCAGCCCGCGCTCGAAATTCTCGCGCGGGATGATCTTGTAGACGCAGTCCTCGGTGAAGAAGTCCGGCCAGTCCGCGAAGCGCTGCTCGTCCAGGCATTCGGCATAGTCGGCGTAGAGGTCCGCGACCTCGAAACGCAGCTCGGGCGTGAGGGTGGCGATCATAGCCCCATCACCTCCCGGTAGTAGCGGTACATCGCCCGGATCGCCGTCTCGGTGACCATGTGGTCCGCGTTCCCAGTCCCGCGCCCGCCCATCTCGACGACCGCCCGGGCCTCGGGGTCGGACGATATGCCCTGCTGCGACATCTCGATCACCTCGCCGTCGTCGGCCGACACGTAGCCGGCCGGCCCGAACAGGTTCGCCTGGCGCAGGCGGCGGCGCGTCATCTCCTCGTCGTCGTCGGCATAGCCGAAATGGGTCCACACGAAGTCGAAGCAGCCCGGCCCGCGCGGGCGGATGTGGCGGGTCGACATCGAGTTGACCTGCTGCTGGAGGATCACGCTCGGGAACAGGGTCTGCATCACGACCGTCGCCTCGCCGGGCCATTCGTGGACGACGTCGAGGATGCGCGGGTCCTGGAGCTGCAGGTTCTCCTGGAACTGGCGCATGTCCTGAGTGACGTCGTTCAGGACCTTGTCGCCCTTGCGGCTGACCAGGACGCCGTGGCGGCCCGCCGGGTCCATCTCCACCGCCGACTTCTGGTCGGCGCGGAACAGGCCGAAGGTGACGAAGAACACGTGCAGGAGGCCCGCATGGTACGGGTCCTTGATGTTCTCCATCATCAGCTTCCAGTTCGCGGGGATGCGCTGGCGCGAATATCCCAGCAGCTTCAGCGGCCTGCCGTCATAGGTCCGGTCGTAGTACTGGAGCATCAGCGGCCCGAGATAGTCCTCGAACGAGGGGACCGCCGGGTCGAAGGAGGCGAAGACCAGCCCGTTGCGCCGCGCCACCTCCAGCCGGCGCAGCCCATTCGCCTTCGGGTCGAAGTCCGCCGGCATCCCGCCCTGCCCCTTCACCCCGCGCCGGAACGGCACGCCCATCAGTTCGCCCGTCGGCGCGTAGACCCATTGGTGGTAGGGGCAGACGAACTCCGTCGCGGTGCCGTGCTCGCGCTGGCAGAAGCGGACGCCGCGATGCGCGCACCGGTTCTCCACCACCGCCACCGCCCCGTCCTCGAGCCGGGTCGCGATCACCTGCCGCTCGCCGACGACCGAGCGCTTGAAGTCGCCGGGGTTCGGGATCTCCGCGTCCAGCGCGACGTAGCACCAGTGCGGGCCGTAGAAGATGCGCTCCAGCTCCCGCCGGTAGACCTCCGGGTCGCTGTAGAGCCAGTAGGGGATGCGGCTGACTTCGCCGGGCGGCCAGTGCCGCGCGCCATCC
>NZ_DASYHS010000246.1:0-36412 GCF_035998295.1 Arenibaculum sp.
GTCCGGTGCCGAACAGATGGCCGCGCAACTGATCCTCGCGGATGAAGCGGCTGCCGCCGACATCCTCTCGGCGGTCGGTCTGAACGATGCTTGCTTCAAGCGTGACCGCTCCCGACTCGAACCGCTTGCGGTACTCTCCCAGCAGATGAAGACCGTCTTCGGAACTGTAGGTAGGCGTGATCGTGGCGTCCTGATCCTGGCCGATCGCCCAGTAGTAAGGGACCGTCGCGAAGGCGCCAATATTGCCGCCGAGGCCAAAAGAGGGGGCGAGGAAACCGCTCTTCTGCTCGACTGTGGGGTCGGGGTGGGACAGGTAGGGGGTGTAGAAGACGGGAATGCCGAACATGTCCAGGACGGCGTCGCGATAGACCATTTCCTGGTTCTCGCGATCGTGGACGACGCGCCGGGCGCGGACCTGCCACAGCGGTGGCGCGCTCGGGTCCTCGGGGCACAGGTTGCAGGGCGAGTAGACGGCGCGATTGAGGCGCATGAAGCGGCCGTCGTCCGTGCGCTCGCCCTCAGTCGCTGCCAGCCGGGAATTGTCGGTCATCAGGACCCGCACCTGGTCGACAAACCCCTGAGCCAGATCGTCGGTCAGTTCGGCGTACTCCGCGAAGACCACGTCCCCGCTCGGCTCCAGCAGACTGACGTTCCCCGTCGCGGTAACGACGTTGGTGCGTTCGTTGTAGGTGACACGATCGGCGAGAACGACCCGGAGTCCCTGCGCTAGCTCGACATTGCCCGTGGCGGTCACCACTCCAAGGGTCTCGTCATAGACGAGTTCGTCGGCGTTCAGCAGAACCGGGGGCTGGTCAGTGGTTTCGTTAGCCCGCGCCTCTTGCGGAGCCGTGAGGCCCAGCCCGAGCGCTAGCAAGCCCAGGCCTAACAATGTGCGCGTGTCGCGGGAGCGGGGCCGTGGGAGAGAATGGCGTCGATGCACGCGATTGCCCTTGCGGGATAAGGAAGGCGGAACCGTTGTCGGGTGGCCGGGAGGTCCTGCTTAGTCGAAGCAGCCTCCTGAGGCAAGCCAGCCGGATGCGGGCTGAACCGCCCCGGGTTTCCTGGAGGCCCCATTTCTTGAGAAGATGGGGTCATCATGACGAAGCAAGCATCACCGAAATATGCCCCTGAGGTCCGCGAGCGGGCCGTGCGGATGGTGTTCGAACACGCCGGGGAGCACGCCTCGCAGTGGGCGGCGATCAGCTCGATTGCGGCGAAGATCGGTTGCACGGCGGAGACGTTGCGGGGTTGGGTCCGGCAGGCCGAACGTGACCAGGGCAAGCGGCCGGGGCCGACGACGGAGGAGCGGGAGCGGATCAAGGCGCTGGAACGCGAGGTCCGTGAGCTGCGCCAGGCCAACGAGATCCTGCGCAAGGCCTCGGCTTATTTCGCCCAGGCGGAGCTCGACCGCCCGTTCAGGAAATGATCGCCTTCATCGACGGGCATCGCGCCGTCCACGGGGTCGAGCCGATCTGCAAGGTACTGCCGATCGCCCCGTCGACCTACCACGCCCATGTCGCCCGCCGTGCCGATCCGTCCAAGGCGCCGGCCCGCTCGCAAAACGACGCTGGGCTGAGCGAGGCTGTCCGGCGGGTCTGGCACGCGAACTTCCAGGTCTACGGCGTGCGCAAGGTTTGGCGGCAGTTGCGGCGCGACGGCATCGACGTGGCACGTTGCACGGTGGCCCGGCTGATGCGACGCATGGGCCTGAAGGGGGCGACGCGCGGCAAGGTGGTGCGCACCACGATCAGCGACCGGGCGGCGCCTTGCCCACTCGACCGGGTGAACCGCCAGTTCCAGGCGCCACGCCCGAATACCCTGTGGGTCGCAGATTTCACCTACGTCGCGACGTGGCAGGGCTTCGTCCACGTCGCCTTCGTCATCGACGCCTTCGCCCGCCGGATCGTCGGTTGGCGGGTGTCGCGCACGGCCCATGCCGGCTTCGTCCTGGACGCCCTGGAGCAGGCGCTGCACGACCGCCGACCGGCCAAAAGCGGCGGTCTCGTTCATCATTCGGACCGCGGGTCCCAATATGTCGCTATCAGATACACCGAGCGCCTGACCGAGGCCGGCGTCGAGCCGTCCGTCGGCAGCGTCGGCGACAGCTACGACAACGCCTTGGCCGAGACCATCAACGGCCTCTACAAGACCGAGGTGATCCGGCGACGCGGACCGTGGCGCACCCTGGAAGCCGTCGAGTTCGCTACCCTGGAATGGGTCGCCTGGTTCAACCACCGCCGCCTGCTCGAACCCATCGGCAACTTTCCTCCCGCCGAGGCCGAAGCACGCTACTATGCCCAGCTCGAGAACGCCGCCATCGCGGCATGACTTAAGCCAACCAGCCTCCGGCGAACCCGGAGCGGTTCAGATCCTCCTGCGCGAGAACGGGTCGACCTAACATTCCGCTCGGCGCCGTTCACCAGCTGGACGACCCGGGCAAGGTCCCGCTGAACCTGATCGAGGTGCAGTCGGGAACCTGTCTCGGCGAGGACGACATTGTCCGCCTGGAGGACATTACACCCGGGGTTGAGGGGCGGCGGAGCGGGCGACCGCGACGATGAGCGCCGCGGTCAGCAGCAGCGTTGCCAGCCACCAGCTCTGCCAGATGCCGTAGGAAATGGACACCATGGCCATGCCAGCGGCGTAGGCGGCGAGCACCGGCGGGTGTGTCGCCTCGGGCATCCGTCCGATCCCCCGCAGCGCCAGCAGCAGGATCACGAGCACGGAAGCCACACCGACCGCGCCGAGCTCCAGCCAAATCTGCAGGAAGGCGTTGTGGGGATGCAGCGGCATCAGCGCCCCTTCGCCTTCCACCACGGTCGAGACGGTGCCTTGGCCGAGCTCACGCGACGCCTCCAGGCCCCAGCCGAACAGCGGCTTTTCCAGGATGTGCCCGGCCGTGAAGTGCCAGATGTCCAGGCGGTGGCGGGCCGAGGGGGGCAGCAGGTCCAGCGCCATCCCCTTGTCATGGAGCCACATCGCGGCCGGGACGACCCCCAGGAAGACGAGGACGGTCACCGCGCCGAACGCCCGGCGGGTCCATTCTCTTCCGACGGCCGCCAAAGCGAGCGCCGCCACCCCAGCGATCAACCCGAGCTGTGCCGACTGGCTTTCTCCCAGCATCACCGGGACGGCCAGGCCCAGGGGCAGCATTGTCGCGGCAAGGGGGCGGCCGGTCGTCCAGAGGACCATGGCGGCCGGCCAGACCACAGCGGCCAGGACCACCATATTCCGGTTCAGGTCGTTGGGGTTACCGTCGAAGGCGACCTGACCCCGGGCGAGGTTGTAGAGTGGCAGGCCGGCCAGAAGGTCGAACAGCAGCAGAAGGCCGCCTGCGGCGAATGTAACGGGCAGGAGCCGGAATCTGCCCGGTACGGGCTGAAGCGTCGCCGCCACCGAGGCCAGCGCCAGCGCCGGCGTGAACAGAAGTAGGAACTGGACGGCTTGGTCACGTCCCTTATCGGGGTCGGGCGCCCAGGTCGTCGACATCGCCGAAACCACTATCAACGCCGCGAAGGCGGCAATCCATGCGACCGCGACCGGCGGAGGCCGTCGATTCGACATCCACCATGTCACCGCGGCAGCAAAACCGCCCACGATCAGAAGTGGCGCGACGGCGCGAGGGACAGCCGCGCCGAGCAAGGGCGCCAGCACGGCGATGACGCCGAAGATGCCGGTGACGGTTGCCTGCCGCTGATGATCCTTCGTCGCGGTGGTCTCAGGAGCCTCAGCCCGGAGCGCGTGTTCGTCGGGCATCTGTCTTCTCGTTCTTCCCGGTATTCGTCGTATCAGTCTGCCGTCGTCGGCGGGGAGCCGGACCGCTCATCGCGATCCGCCGCCGGCCGTCTCCGCTTCACGCCCCGCAAACCAGAGGGCCGTGGCCCGGAGCGCGGCATCTTGCGGCAGCGGAGGCAGCCATCCGCAAGCTCTTCTGAAGGGGCTGTCGTCGACGTGGAGGGATCCCGCGATCCTGTCGAACGCGTCGGGCCGGCCCGCTGCGTGGAGTGCCGCTCTCAGCAGCAGGGGCGGAACAGGAAACAGCCGCGCCCGGTGAGAAAGTGCGCTGGACAGCGTTCGGACGAGGTCCGGCGTCGACGGCGAGGGGCCGTCGTGGACGAGGAAGCTGCGGCCGGCCGCCGCCGGATGGTCGATGCAGCGGAGGACGGCATCCACGAGATTGTCGACCGCGATCAGGCTGCGCCTGTTGCCGATGCTCCCCAGTGGCAGGGGCAGGCGGCGTTGGCAGAGGGCGAGCAGCTGCCCGAAATTAGCCCCTACGCCCGGGCCGTAGACCAGGGGAGGGCGGAGCGCCGTCCATTCAGTGCCCGTCCCCCGACAGGCATCCTCGAGCGCCCGCTCCGCCTCGAGCTTGGAAACGCCGTAGGGCGTGCCAGGCCGTGGGATGTCGTCGTCGGTAAGGGGCCGCTTGCCGCTCTGGTCGGCGAGGGCTTTGACGCTGCTGACCAGGATCACGCGTCCGATACCGGCCCGGGCGGCGGATACCGCCAGTTGCCGCGTCCCCTCCACGTTGGTTCGCCTGAAAGCGGCGAGGGCGTCGGCGGCCTCGTCGTGCAGGATGTGCACCCGTGCGGCCAGGTGTACGACCACGTCGATCCCCTGCAGCGCGGTCGTCCAGTCCGTGTCCGCGCCGATCTCTCCGACCTGAACGGCGTCGGCCACGGGTATGCCGTTTGGGCGGCGGACGGTCGCCCGGACCGCGATGCCGTCGGCCAGGAGCCGCTCCACCAGTCTCCGCCCCACGAATCCGGTCGCGCCTGTGACGAGCACCCTGGTCATGTTGCGGCGCGCTCCCGGCGCAGCTGGGCAATCAGCACCGCCATGACGAGGGCGGCGGGCAGCAGGACGACGGCGCCGTACTCCGTCGAAAGCACGGCGAGGAGGATCAGCGCGACGTTCGCCGCGAGTACGGTCCGGACCACGGACGCGTGGCTGCGGCCGCTGCGCACCGCCTGCTGGTAGAAGTGCTCGCGATGGGCCTGGAAGATTGGCTTGCCCTCGACCAGCCGCTTCAGCAGGGTCCAGGTGGCGTCCGTCAGGAAATACAGCGGCAGCAGCAGGGCCGCGATCCATTGGCCCGAGGCGGCGAGCGCCAGCAGCAGCCAGCCGAGCACATACCCGAGGGGGATGCTTCCGACGTCTCCCATGAAGATTCGGGCCGGATGCCAGTTCCAGCATAGGAAACCCGCTGCCGCTCCGGCCACGGCGGCGGCCACCCACGGCATGGGGACGCCTACCGGCGCGAACGCCGCCAAGGCGCAGATGCCGAGGCCGATCGACACGGCTTCTCCTCCCGCAAGGCCGTCTATGCCGTCCATGAAGTTGTAGAGGTTGACGAACCACAGCCACGCGACGGCGGCGAAGGCGCGGTCGAGCCAGTACGGCAGCAGCCCCTGGAAGACGTCCGCGTCCGACGGCAAGGCCGTGAGTCCGATCGTGACGGCGCCGATCTGCACCGCGAACCGCAGCGACGCCGGCAGGCTGTGGCGGTCGTCCATCCAGGATACAGCCGCGAGCAGCGCGCCCCCGCCGAGGATGGCGAGCACCCAAGGCCATCCGCCGGACAGCCATCCGGATGCCGCCACCGACGGAACCAGGGCGCACAGGATTCCCCAGCCGCCGCCGCGTGGCGTCGGCACGGCGTGGCTGCTGCGCTCGTTGGGGATGTCGAGGATGGCGCGACGCCGCAAGATGGGCAGAACCATGCCGGTCGCGGTGGCGGCGACGGCAAAGGCCGCCACTGCGACCGCCGCGAAGAGGAGGGCGGCTTGCGGTATCAAGACGGAGACCCCTCGCTGAGCGAGCCGGCGGCTTCGCCACTCGTTCCGGCGGCCATGTCGGCGCACAGGTTCCGGTAGATGTCCAGGATGCGGCCGCTGACCTGTTCCATGGCCATGTCCGACAGCACGAGCCGGCGGCTTTCCGCGCCGAATCGTCGACGCAGGTCGTGGTCGGTGGCGAGACGTGCGAGTGCTTCCGCCAGCGCGGCCGGATCGTCGGGAGGGACCAGCAGGGCGTTGCGATCCGCCACGGCGATCTCGCGGCAGCCGGGAACGTCGGTGGCGACGATTGCCCGGGCGCAGGCTGCTGCCTCCAGCAGGCTCTTCGGCAGTCCCTCCCTGCGCGACGGCAGCACGGCGAAGTGGCAGCCGGCCCATACCGACGGGATGTCCGCGCTGTGTCCCGACCATTCGATGCCCGGTTCCTCGGACCACTCGCGCAGCCGCGCTTCCGGAACGGTGGTGGGATTCTCAGGGTCGGGGGTTCCCACCAGGCGCAGACGCAGGTCTATTCCGCGGGCGCGGACCCGGCGCACGGCGTCGACTAGGACCGGAACACCCTTGTCCTCGAGCATTCTCCCCACGAACGCGGCGACGACGGGCGGGTGGTCAGGGGTGGGGGACGGAGCGAAACGCCTCACGTCGATGCCCGAGCCGCGCACGATCCTGATCCGCTCTTCCGCGACCAGGCCCAGGCCGACCAGCAGGTCGCGGTCGTCGGTGTTCTGCAGGACCAGCACGCTGCCCGGCCGGTTCAGGATGCCCCTCAGGAGCGGAGTGACGGTCGCTCGGATCGCCCGCGCCTTCGGGGAGCGGGAGCTGAACACGTAACCCAGCCCCGTCAGGCTGTTCACTACCCGCGAAACGCTTGCGATCCTGGCAGCCAGACCTCCCATCACGGTGGATTTCAGGGCGACGTGGTGGACGAGGTGCGGGCGCTCGCGACGGTAGAGCGCCACGATGTCGCGCAGTGTCCGGATGCCGGCCAGCGGGTCGAGGCTTCGTCGTTCCCAGGCGAGCGGGAGGAGCCGGAATCCCTCGTCCTCGATGCGCTGGCCATGGTCGCGGACCCTGGTCGCGACGGCGACGTCGAATCCGGCGTCGCGTGCGGCCCTGGCCATGGGGAGGCGGTGGGACCAGAAGTACCAGTCCTCGGTGACGAGGTAGATCAGCTTCGGGCGGCTGGGGGCGGACGAAGGCACTGCGATCCCCGCCTCACGACACCTTGTGATAGGACTTGTACCAGTCGACGAAACGCGGAATGCCGACCTCTATCGGCGTCTTCGGATCGAACCCGAGCGCACGGCGGCTGGCCTCGATGTCCGCGTAGGTCGCGGCGACGTCGCCGGCCTGCATGGGTTCCATCTGCTTCCTGGCCTCCCGGCCGAGTGCCTTCTCGATCAGGCCGATGAAGTGGAGCAGGTCCTCCGACCGGCTGTTGCCGAGATTGTACACGGCGTGCCGCGCGCCGCGCTCGTCGGGCTGGGCCGGATGGTACAGCGCGCCCAGGACGCCCGACACGATGTCGTCGATGTAGGTGAAGTCCCGGCGCATTCGTCCCTGGTTGAAGACGAGGATCGGTCGGCCCGCCATGATCGCGTCGCAGAACAGATAGGCGGCCATGTCGGGGCGCCCCCAGGGACCGTAGACGGTGAAGAACCGCAGCCCCGTCGACGGTATCCCGTGGGTGTGGGCGTAGCTGTACCCGATCAGCTCTCCGGCGCGCTTGGTCGCCGCATAGAGCGAGATCGGATGATCCACCCGGTCCTCCACCGAAAACGGCAGGCTGGTGTTGGCGCCGTACACCGACGACGAGCTCGCGTACACGAAGTGGTCGAGCGCATCCGAGCGGCGCGCGGCCTCCAGCATTACGACCTGGCCCATGACGTTGGCGTCGACGTAGGTGTAAGGGTTCTCGAGCGAATAGCGGACTCCCGCCTGGGCGGCCAGATGGACGACCCCGGTGACCCGCCCGGCTTCGGCGAAGGCCGCCGCGATCGCGCTCCTGTCCTGCACGTCGGCCTGGTGGAACCGAAAATTGGGGTGTTCCATCAACGGCGACAGACGCGCCCGCTTGAGCGCGACGCTGTAGTAATCGTTGAGATTGTCGATCCCGAAAACGGGCTCGCCACGGTCCAGGAGCGCACGGGAGACGTGGGATCCGATGAAGCCGGCGGCTCCTGTAACGACGATGCTCATATGTGTTGACCATGGCGTGGATGTCGCGGGCCCCCGAGGGGCGGAGGTTTTATGCACGACGCCGACGCCTTTCGCCAAGCCTCAATGGAGGCGCGCTTCGCGCGAAGGGGCGAATGCCGATTTGCCGCAGCGCACGGTCTTGCAATGCGGTCGCGGCGGGTGATAAGACGGCCCGGCTGAACCCGCTTGCGACGCGCCGTCGGGAATGGGTGCCGTGTCGGGTGCGGTCTAGCCGCACCTTCGGAAGGGAAGATCGACACATGCCGGCCGTCACGGATTTGGATGCTCACGAGAGGGTCCTGGTCGAGCACGTTTTCGAGACTGAGACGAAAACCCCTCATTTCGGACTTCTTCTCCGGGACTTGAGGCGGCTGTCCTCGGAACTGCCTGAGGGAGCGGTGGTCGTGTCGCTGGAGCGCACGCTTCTCTATGGCGGCGTCAGCCTGTTCGCTCCGTACTTCGCGGGCAAGCGCCTCGAGATCGTGGACTGCAGCCCGCCCTCCGCCGACGAACGCGGGGCGTACAACGCCGCGATGGTGAATCGGCCGGATTTCATCCAGGTCCGCTATACGCGGCGCGCCCCGATCGAGGAAACCGGTCTGGATAGCGCCAGCGCGGATCTCGTGATCGTGCCCAACCTCGTCCACCACGTCGCCGATCAGGATAAGCTGTTCGGCGAGATGGCGCGTATCCTCAAGCCGGGCGGTCGGGCCTACGTGTTCGAGCCCATCCTGCGTGAGCTCCACCAGATTCCCGACGACTATCTCCGCTACACGCCCTATGGCGTCCAGCAGATGTTCCGCAAGGTGGGCCTCGAGCCGGAAGGCTTCGAGATCGACGGCGGTCCGTTCACCGCGATCGCGTATTGCTGGATCCAGGCGCTTCAGCATTTCCCGCCGGGCAAGCGCGAGGAAATGGAGGAGTGGTTCTACGGGCGCCACTTCGGGGAGCTGTTGGGCTACGAGGCGGAATACCCGAAGAACCTGTTCCGCAGGCACACCCATTTCGCCGTCAGCTTTTCCACTTCGGCGCGCAAGGCCTGATCTGATGCCATACCGCGACCTTTCGGTGCTGGCCGTCGTTCCGGCCCGCGGTGGCAGCAAGTCCGTTCCCGGCAAGAATCTCAGGACGGTCGGGGGACTGTCCCTCGTCGCCCGGGCCGCTCGGGTCACGGGCGAGCTGTCGTGGCTGGACGGTGCGGTGCTGTCGACCGACGATCCGATGATCGCCGAGGAGGGGCTGCGCCACGGATTGTCGGTCCCTGCGCTGCGGCCGGCCGAGCTCGCCACCGACACCGCCCTTTCCATCGATGTCTGGCGCCATGCCTGGCTCGAGGCGGAGCGAGTGAACGGAATGCATTACGACGTCTCTATTCTGCTGGAGCCGACGAGCCCCATGAGAGAGCCCGCGGACGTCGTCGCGACGCTCGACGCCATGATTGATGGGGGGCACGCCTCCGCGGCGACCGTCAGCCGGACGCCGGGGCACTGCACGCCGCACAAGACGCTGACCATCGGGGACGAGGGCGTCCTTGCCTTCTATCTGTCCGAAGGCGCGCGCTACTCACTGCGGCAGAGCATACCGAAATATTACCACCGCAACGGCATCTGCTATGCGGCGCGCCGGGAAACCGTCGTCGACGCGGGTCTCATCATCGAGAAGGGTTGTCGTGCGGTCGTGGTCGACCGGCCCGTCGTGAACGTGGACGAGGAAATCGATCTGAGGTTTGCGGAATTCCTGTTGGCCGGGATGGGCAGCCCGCGCTAGGGCTCGCCGGTCGGCGCGGATCGCGTTCGAGGGGAACTGGTCATGAAAGCTGTAATCCTGGCTGGGGGTAAGGGAACGCGTCTGGCCCCCTATACCACCGTCCTGCCCAAGCCCCTGATGCCCGTCGGCGGGGGCATGGCCATCCTCGAGCTCCTGATCCGCCAACTCAAGTCTGCCGGTATCGTCGACCTGACGCTCGCGGTTGGCTATCTCGCTCACCTAATCGAAGCGGTGATCGGCGATGGAGGGAAATACGGCGTCGGGGTGAAGTACTCCCGTGAGGACCGGCCGATGGGAACGGCCGGGCCGATCACTCCGGTGATCGCGGAGATGGGGGAGGACTTCCTGGTCATGAACGGCGACCTTCTGACCAATATCCGCTTCGACCGTCTCGTCCGGCATCATCGCGATACGCGGGCCGATGCCACCATCGCCGTCTTCCGTCGCCGCATCGACATCGACTTCGGCCTGATCGAGATGGACGACGATGGGTTCATGACAGGCTACCGGGAGAAGCCGAAGCTCGACCATTTCGTCAGCATGGGACTGTACGTCCTCAAGCGGGATGCCGTCGCGCCCTTCCTCACGCCCGGTTCGTATCTGGACATGCCGGATCTGGTCAGGCAGATGGCCTCGGCGGGCAGGCGCGTCGCGTGCTTCCGAGAGGACTGCTTCTGGCTGGACATCGGGCGGCACGAAGACTACGAGGCCGCGAACGCGATCCTTGAAACCCGTCTCGACGAGTTTCTCCCACCGGAATCCGCCCGCGGATGAGGGCCATCGTATCCGGATCGGGCGGCTTCCTGGGCGGCCATCTCCTGCGCGAGCTGGCAGGACGCGGCGCGACCGTCGGAACCTTCGGCATCCGCGGCCCGGCCCGGCCTGGTCACCTGATCCTCGACGGGTGCTCCGACGTGGCTGGTCTCGCCGCGTGGCTGCGCGCCTCTCCGCCCGACGCTGTCTTTCACATGGCGGGCGCGACCGGCGGCATTCCGGTCGAGGAGATGTACCGCGTCAACGTCGTCCTGGGGGTGACGCTGATCGAGGCCTTGGAGGTCGCGGGGCTCGGGCACGTGCCGATCCTGATGATGGGAAGTGCGGCGGAGATCGGCCCGGTGGGGTTGGAAGATCCTCCGATCGCCGAGGAGCGGCCCTGCCGGCCGGTGACTGCTTACGGGATATCCAAGCATGCCCAGACTCTGCACGGTCTCGCGGCGGCGCGGGGTGGGCGCCCGGTCGTGGTCGCGCGACTGTTTAACGTCGCGGGACCCGGCATGGGTGGGTATACCGCGCTCGCCGAGTTTGCCAGGCAGATCGCGGCATGCCGATGCGACGGGGTGGGAGTGGTCAGAAGCGGCGATCTCGACAGCATCCGGGACTACCTGTCGGCCGAGGATGTGGCCCGCCTCGTCGTCGAGCTGGTTTCCGCTCCCGCCGCCTGGGGGAGGGTGGTCAACCTTTGCAGCGGCCGCGGACAGCGCATCCGCGATCTCCTGGAGCGCATGATCGAACTCTCCGGGCTGAGCCTCGAGATCGAGACCGACTCCGGACGCCTGAGGCCGCTCGACGTGCCGTCGGTCGTCGGCGACCCTTCGCTGCTGGCGAGCATCGTCGGACGTGTTCCGGCGCCGATGGGCGACGCGACCTTGCGCGGACTGCTGGCGGGCGAGACCCCGCTGCGGCACTCTTGAAGGGCGCCTCTGGCCGGGCGGATTGACATGGACCGTGTCTTACACGTTGTGAACTCGCTGGAGACGGGCGGCGCGGAAATGCTCCTCGCCTCGCTCGTCGCGAGAACCGATCGCTCCCGTTTCGATCCGGTCGTGGTCGCCCTGTGCCCGGAGACTGCAGCCGGGCCGGTGCGGGAGAGGATTCTCGCGGCCGGCGTCCGCATCCACGATCTGGGTATCCGCCGGGGCCTACCCGATCCGCGGGCGATCATCCGCCTCGCCGCGGTCCTCAGGCGTGAGCGGCCGGCGGTGGTCCAGAGCTGGCTCTACCATTCCGACGCGTTCGCGCTGTTCGCCTCCGCCCTCGCAGGACGGCCGCCGCTCGTCTGGAGCCTGTGGTGTTCGGACATGGACATGTCCAAGTACTCCTTGGGCTCCAGGATCCTGCCGACGGTGCTGGCCAGGCTTTCCGCCTGGCCGGCAGCCGTGGTCACGAACTCCGAGGCGGGACGCCGCGCCCATGCCGCGATCGGTTACCGGCCGAGGCGATGGGAGGTTATCCCCAGCGGTTTTGACACCGGGGCGTTCCGGCCCGACGACCGGGCCCGTGTCGCGCTGCGGGCGGAGTTGGGCGTGGAGCCCGGTGCCGAGCTCGTCGGCATGGTGGCGCGGTGGGACCCCATGAAGGACCACCGCACATTCCTGGAGGCGGCCGCCCTGGTTCGTGCGGTCCGGCCCGACGTTCATTTCGTGCTCGTCGGGCGGGGCGTCGATGCCGCCAATGGTGAACTCGCGGGACGGATCGAGGCGCTCGGCCTGGGCGATCGCGTTCACCTGCTCGGCTCCCGGCCGAACGTGGTTGGCGTGATGGCCGCGTTCGACGTGGGCTGTCTGTCCTCGCGCACCGAAGGACTGCCGGGCGTCGTCGCCGAGATGATGGCATGTGCCGTGCCCTGCGTCGCGACCGACGTGGGAGATACGCGCCACCTCGTCGCCGACACCGGAGCGGTGGTGCCGCCCAATGATCCGCAGGCACTGGCCGCGGCTCTTTCGGAGATGCTGGCGCGTGGGGCCGGGCGGCGTGCCGATCTCGGGGCCGCTGCCCGCGACAGAATCCTTTCCGCGTTCCATCAGGACGGTTTCGTGTCCCGTTTCGAGGCGCTGTATGCCTCCCTGATTGGTCGGGCCGCGTGACCGCCGGGACTGATCAGGGCGGCATGACGGCCGAACCGCTGCCGCGGGGCGGGCAGCCGTTGCCTGGTGTCGTGGCCGTTTGCACCGTCCTCTACGCCGCCGCCTCGTTCAGCTGGGGTACGTCGCAGATCGACCCCTATGCCCTGTTCGACGTCGGCCCCTTCAATGCGGGCGATTTCCTGTACTTCGCGGGCCTTCTGCTCCTGCTGGCGGCGGAAGAGGGCCGCCGGCTGCTGTGGCGCGTGATCGACGAGGCCAAGCCGCTGGTCTTCCTCGGGTTCGCCTTCGCGGCGCTCTGGATCGCATCGATCATCGCCGGCCTGCCGCTGTCGGGCGAAGGTTCCCGGGCGGCGCTGCCGATGGTCCGCTTCCTGTTCTACGTGCCCGTCGTTTTCGTCACCGCTGCGCTCGTCGTCCGGTACGGCGTGCCGCTGACGGGCGCGCCGTACTTTCTGGGGATCGTTTTCGGCGCGCTGTTGAATCTCTGGCAGTCGGTATCGGACGGCGGCAGGATCACGATCGAGGGGCTTCCCGTCCTCTTCAATCCGAACGTCACCGGGAACATGCTCGCCGTAGCGGTCCTCGTCGCGGCCCTGCTGGCGCGCCGGGGGGCAATGCTGTCGTCGCTTCTCGGCGCTGCGCTGGCATCGGCCCTCTGCCTTCTCACCTTCTCCAAGGGGGGGTGGTTGACCACGGCGTTCGCGCTGCTTGCGTTCGCGGGAAGCATCTGGTCGGCGTTCAGGTCGGGCCGCGTCGACGCCATGGCCAGGGTGACGGCGCTGTCCCTGCTCGTCTGCGTCTGCCTGGTCGGGGCAAGCCAGGTTCCCACCGCCGTGCGCATCGTCTCGGCGAAGGTTGTGGCGACCAATTTCGACAGCGTCTCGCTCGACTCATCCATCGCGATCCGCTGGTACCACCTGTGGTCGAGCCTGGACATGGTGGCCGAAAACCCCCTGTTCGGAGTCGGTCCGGGGCGCTGGCCGGAGGAAAACCGGGCGAATGCTTATTGGCTCGGGGACATGTTCTACGAGAACGACAATCCGCATAACGGCTTCGCCTATATCGTCTCGACCATGGGTGTCCCGGCTTTTCTGACTTATCTTTGCCTCCTCTGCTGGATGGTGTGGCGAGTGGCGGCGAGCCACCCTCCGGGCCGAGGAACCGTGCTGGTCGCCCTCGGATTCGCTGGGGCGTTCGCCGTGAGCGGGCTTGTCATGCTTCAAATTATGACGCACACATTCGCCTGGTTTCTGTCGGGGCTGGCAGTCGGGGAAGGAACCCGCGGTACGGCAGCAGGCGGCCGGGCCGGGATGGCCCGTACAGTTTCAGGAAGCCGGGCATGACCATGGAGCAGGAATGTTTTCTTCCGATCGTTGTCTGATCATCGGCGAGGTCGCCCAAGCCCACGACGGCAGCCTGGGAATGGCGCATGCCTATATCGACGCCGTCGCGAAGGCGGGTGCGGACGCGGTGAAGTTCCAGACCCATTTCGCGGTCGAGGAGAGCTCGGCCGACGAACCGTTCCGGATCCGCTTCACAACGCAGGACGCGACCCGTTTCGACTACTGGAAGCGTCTTGAGTTCACCGACGGCCAGTGGGCCGAACTGGCGGCCCACGCGGCCGAGCGCGGCCTTCTCTTCCTCAGTTCCCCCTTCTCCGGCCGTGCCCTCGACCTGCTGCAGCGGCTCGGCGTTCCGGCGTGGAAGATCGCATCCGGTGAGATCTCGAACCGGCCTTTGCTGTCCCGGCTGGCGGCCACCGGCAAGCCCATCATTCTCTCCACCGGCATGAGCCCTCTGACCGAGATCGACGAAGCGGTGGAGTTCTTCCGTGGACGCGGCAACGAGCTGGCGGTGCTTCAATGCACCACCAGCTATCCGTGCCCGCCCGAGAAGGTGGGGCTCAACGTCCTCGAGGTGTTCAGGCAGCGCTACGATGGCATTCCGGTCGGGCTGTCGGACCATTCGGGAACGATATTTCCGGGGCTTGCCGCCGCGACGATGGGCGCCAGCGTCCTGGAAGTGCACGTCACCTTCTCGCGGGACATGTTCGGGCCGGACGTCCCGGCCTCGGTCACCTTCGAGGACCTGCGGCTGATGGTCGATGGAATCCGATTCATCGAGCGCATGCGTGCCAATCCGGTCGCCAAGGACGACGTGGCGGGCGATCTTTCGCCCTTGCGGGCCATGTTCATGAAGAGCCTCGCGGCGGCGCGCCCGATCTCCGCGGGGGAGGTGTTGCAGCCTTCCGACATCCGCATCTTGAAGCCTGCCAAGGGCATTCCGGCGGCCGACTTCGATCAGGCGGTCGGTCGCCGCCTTCGCCGTTCCGTCGAGGAAGGCGAATTTCTCCAATTCGACGATCTGGATTGACGGATTCGATGCCTCGGAAAATTTGCGTCGTCATCACGGCCCGGCCGAGCTATGCGAGGATCTGGTCCGCACTGGCCGCCATCCGCGACCGCAGCGACCTCGAGCTTCAGCTGGTCCTGTGCGCATCGGCGCTGCACGACCGCTACGGCAAGCTCACCGACATCGTCAGGCGCGACGGCCTCGACGTGGCCGAGCAGCTCTTCACGCTGATCGAGGGCGAAAACCTAGTCACCTCGGCCAAATCGACCGGCCTGGGCATCATCGAGCTCACGACCGCCTTCGACAGGTTGAAGCCGGATCTCGTCGTCACCATCGCCGACCGGTACGAAACCCTGGCGACCGCCGTTGCGGCATCGTACCTGAACATTCCCCTCGTCCACGTCCAGGGAGGAGAGATCACGGGGTCGATCGACGAAAAGGTCCGCCACGCGGTCACGAAGCTGTCCGACCTCCACCTGGTCTCCACCCACAAGGCGCGCGATCGGGTCATCCGCATGGGCGAGCGTCCGGAGGCCGTCGTCTGGACTGGCTGCCCGTCGATCGACCTCGCCGCCATCGCCGAACGCGACGAATCCGAGTTCGACGTCTTCTCGTCCTATGGCGGGGTGGGGCCGGTGCTCGACCTTTCAGGCGGCTTTCTCATGGTCATGCAGCATCCCGTCACCACGGAGTACGGCGCGGCAAGGGACCAGATTGTCGAGACGATCGAGGCGGTACGTCGCCTCGCGATGCCGACGCTCTGGTTCTGGCCGAACGTCGACGCGGGCTCGGATGCGGTGTCCAAAATGATCCGCGTCTACCGGGAGCGCAATGCGCTGCCGCACGTCCATCTCTTCCGCAACGTCGCGCCGGAGCATTTCATCAGGCTGCTGGTCCGGTCGTCGTGCATCATCGGGAATTCGAGCGTCGGCATCCGTGAGTGCTCCTTTCTGGGAGTGCCGGCGGTCAATATCGGCGCGCGCCAGGCGGGACGCGAGCGGGGACCGAACGTTCTCGACGTGGGCTACGACCGCGACCAGATCGTCGAGGCCGTGACGCTGCATGAACGCCGCGGCCGGCCCGTGCGCTCCCATCTGTATGGTGACGGCGAGGCCGGTGTCCGGATCGCCGCCGAACTGGCGTCCTGGGCTCCGTCCGTCGAGAAGCGCCTGACCTACGACTGAGCGTGGCCGGCCTCCGGCCACCAAGGTGAAAAAGCAATGAGTACCTTGCGCATGATCGGCGAGATCCTGCTTCCCCGGGAGCGCCGGCAGGCCGTCCTGCTGCTCTGCCTCGTGGTGGTGACTGCCATCCTCGAGGCGGTGGGCGCCGTGTCGATCATGCCATTCATCGCCCTGTTGCAGGATCCCGGCCGGGCCATGGCGAACCCAGTGCTGGCCCGGGTCCATGCGGCGGTCGGGCCGGAAAGCATGGAGAGCTTTCTGTTGATGGTCGGCGCGGCTATTTTCGTGCTGCTTGTCGTGGCGTCCCTGGTCACGACGTTCTCGTCCTGGTTGCTGACCAGGGTTCCCTATCTTTGGGCCCATTCCATATCCACTCGGCTCTTTTCGCGTTATCTCGAGCAGGACTACGCCTTCTTCATCGGGCGCAATTCCGCGGAATTGAAGAAGAACGTTCTGGACCAGGTGCAGCAGCTGCTCCTGTTCGGCCTTCTGCCGATCGTGCTCGCCGCCGGGCGGGGCATTGTGGTCCTATTCCTTCTGGCCGTGCTGATGATGATCGACCCACTGCTGTCGCTCGTGCTGGGCGGCGTGTTCGGCGGCATCTACGGAGGTCTGCTGTTTGTGATGCGTCGGCGCCTGCAGCGCATGGGCAGGCAGGCGGTCGAGGTCAACGAGGGGCGTTTCCGTGTCGCGGCCGAGGCTTTCGACGGCATTGTCGAGGTGAAGTTGTTCGGATACGAAGCTTCCTTCCGGCGCCGCTTCGGCGAGGTATCGGAGAGATATGCGACGCTTCAGGCCAATACCCTGATCGCCGGCCTCCTGCCGCGCTATGTCGTCGAGGGCTTGGCCTTCGGCAGCATCATGCTCATTCTGCTGTTCATGCTCTGGCGCGACCGCGACATTGCGGAAGCGCTGCCGGTAGTGGCCGTGTACGCCTTTGCGGGATACAGGCTGCTTCCAGCCCTGCAGCAGGTCTTCGTTGGTTTGACCAAGAGCCGTTTCGCCAATGCCTCCCTGGCCGCCATTCACCGTGACCTTGCCGGGCTTCCGGAACCGGTCGCCGGTTCCCGCGGCCGGGTGGAGCGCCTCGCGGTTGAACGGGACATCGAGCTGAAGGGAATCTCCTTCACCTATCCCGAGGCGGAGACCGCCAGCCTCAGTGGGGTCGACCTCCGGATTCCGGCCGGGCACATGATCGGGCTGGTCGGCGAGACGGGCTCCGGCAAGTCGACCGCGCTCGCGCTTCTGATGGGGCTCCTGCGTCCGACCAGTGGGATGCTCCTCGTGGACGGGCGCCCGATCGATGATGCGACCCTCGTCCGCCGCTGGCAGCAGTCCATCGGTTACGTTCCCCAGCACATCCACCTGATGGACGCAACGGTGGCGGAGAACATCGCCTTCGGCGAGGAGGGGACCGCGATCGACATGGCACGGGTCAGGAGCGCCGCACGCCTCGCCGCCGTCGACGAGGTGGTCGAGCGCATGCCGGACGGATACGAGACCAGGCTGGGGGAGCGGGGCGTCCGCCTGAGCGGCGGGGAGCGGCAGCGCGTCGGCATCGCGCGCGCCCTATATCGCGACGCGCCGGTCCTGATCCTGGACGAAGCGACCAGCGCGCTCGACGAAGGGACCGAGAAGCGGGTCGTCGCGGCGCTCGAAGGGCTTTCCGGTCAGCGGACAATCGTCATGATCGCTCACCGCCTGGGCACGCTCAGGAAGTGCGACGTCGTCTTCCGTTTCCATCTCGGCCGCCTAGTCGAATACGGTGACGCGCCCCGCATGCTCGGGGACGTGAATTGAGGAGCGCCTGGTCCGGTGGCGGCGGGGCGGAGGAGCAGACGGCGGCAGTGACGGTTCGAGAACGCAAGAAAGTCGCCCTGGTCAGCTTCCAGTGGTCGATGTACCTGGAGTTCGCTGGCAGGTTGGAGGCGGAGGGGTTCGACGTCTATTGGATCCACTCCCTGCGCTCCTGGACCGAGCGGCTGGTCGCCTCCGGTGTGCCGCGCGAGCGTATTCTGGACCTGTCCGATCCGGCGGATTTCCAGGAACGCGACGTCGAGGCCTGCCGGGCCGGACTAGCCGGGCTCGAGCTGCCGGGCCATCCGCGAATTCATGACCTTGTGCAGATGGACCGTCTCCTGCGCGAGATGCCGCACGACTTCGCCCTCAGGTATCTCGCCCACGCGAAGGAGGAGGTGGAGCGCTTCCTCGACGCGCATGGCATCGTCCTCGTCGCCAGCGTCCTGGACACGGCCCTGCAATTGCTGACCATGGCGATCTGTCACCGGCAGGGCAGGCTTTGGGCCCATCTCGTCGCGTTGAAGATGCCCCCCGAACGCTGGGCCGTCTTCGAAGGGCACGTGCCCGACCAGCCCCTGCGGCGTCGGCCCGTCACCGACGCCGACCGGGAGGAAGCCGCCCGGCTCCTCGAGTCCTTCCGCAAGGGCAATGCTCGCGCCTTGATGCGCAGGACCGCGACGGGGTACGTGGACGCCCTGCGCCGCCTGCGTCTGCAGGTTCCGTTCTTCGCCGGGCTGTTGCGGGCACGGCTCGGTCACGATCGGATCAACGACTTCGCCTCCTATCCGCTCCGCAGGATCGTCGCGATGTTCCTGCGCAAGAAGGTGAATCTCGTCTACGTCAGGCAGTTCCTGAAACTCGGCCGGGAGCCGCGCCGGCCCTACGTGCTGTTCGGCCTCAACCGCCAGCCCGAGTCCAGCATCGACGTGATCGGCGCCTTCTATTCCGATCAGATCGCCCATGTCCGACAGATCGCGCGGGCCGTGCCCGTCACCCACGACCTCCTGGTCAAGCTGCACCTCAGCGACGTCGACGGCCGCCGTCCGTCCGGACTGCGGGAATTGGCGGCCATTCCCGGTGTCCGTCTGATCGATCCCGCTGCCGATACGCGACAGCTCATTCTCGGGGCCGACCTCGTCATCGCCGCCTATGGTACCATGGTGCTCGAGGCGGCGCTTCTGGGGCGCCCGGCGATCAGTTTCACCCGGGTGTATTTCACGGGCTTGCCGGCGATAGCCCACTGTTCGTCGCCGGCGGCCTTGCCGGATCTCGTGACGGCGCAGCTGGCCAAGACCGCCGGGTCCGACGACGACCGGCATGCGGTCGAACTCCTGGCGGAATTGTACGCCAGCTCCTTTCCCGGCCTGCCCAACCGCGGCTACGCCAATGAAGATTACAGGCAGGTCGATCTCGATTCAATCGCGGAGGCCTTCAACTGGCTCCACGACGTCGCCTCCGAGCGCCGGAGCCGATGCTCCCCGGCGCAGGACGTGGCGTCCGCCGCGACTGCACCGATTCGGGAGTAGGTGGATCATTCGTCAGCGGCCCGGCTTGTCTTTGGGGGGCGTACACTGTATCTCCGGAGGTTCGTAGCCGGGACTGATCGGGTATGTCGCTCCAAAGCAGGCGCGGCCGGTTGCGGGTGGCATTGGGGCGGTTGTTCTTGGGAAGCCTATGAGTCAGCCTTCATCCTTTCTGGACTTTCTGCGGCGTCGCCTCGCGATCGGTTTCGCCGTCGCGGGCACGATCGTGTTGATCGGCATCGTCTACGTCGCCATGGCTCCTCGTATCTACGAGGCACGCCTTTCCGTTGCCCTGCCGACCAGGAGCCAAGTCGTCGACTTGCTGGCCAGCGGGGACGTGCTGGCGGCCAGGTTGGGGACGGCGTATCGGATCGGCGTGCCGGGGATTCCCCTGCCGCGCCTAATCGGCGTGTCCGTGGATGATGGGCTGCTGCACGTCTACGCAAGGGGAAATAGCCCGCAGGAAGCGGCCGAGGAGGCTCGGAAAGCCGCGTCCGAGGTGATCGACGCCGTCAACCGCGATCTGGTGGCGGTCCGTGAATACACCGACCACCGCATCGCCATTCTGGACGAGCTGCGCGAAAGCCGCTCGGCCCAGTTGGAGCAGCTCGTGGGGCGGATGTCCCGGATCGACGGCGGCTCCGTGGACGAAGGTCTGGGCTTCGCCCTTTCGAATCAGGTTCGCAGCTCCGAGATTTCCGTGCAGGAACTGGCTCTCCAGCGTACCCAGCTGGAGCTGCTGGGACGCATTATCGATCAGGAGGAGCGGGAACTGAGGGTTTTCGAAGTCCTGCCGGACGCGCCGGCCAGCCCGAAGGTTCTCTTCGTCCTGCTCCTGACCCTAATCGCCGCTGCGACCGGGGGCATCGCTGCGATGGTCGCGGCGGAATGGATGTCTGCGCTGTCCTGGAGGTCCGCTTCGCGCGCCGACCTTCGCATGGACGTGCCGCGGCGATCCGACGGACTGTCCTGATCCTGTGCCGATGTACCATGCCGGTGACCCGGTCGCCGGCTCATCAACGGAGGCGGGAGGCCTCATGCAAGCTCTGAAGCGGGTCGGTGTTACGCTGGTCCGGTCCTATCGCGACTGGCAGGAGGAACGTTCCAGACGGTCCCTGCTGAAGGCTCTGCCACCCTCGGTTTTTGCCAACAGGCCGCCGGACGCTCTCGACCCTGATTGGTACGATCTCGGTTTTCTCTACCGATCGGTTCGCGAACGGGGTCCGACGACGGTCCTTGAGTTCGGGTCGGGATGCTCGACCGCCGTGATCGCTCAGGCGCTCGTCGACAACAGGACCCATGCCAGGTTCGTCAGCCTGGAGACGTCCGAGCACTGGGCGGAGGTGACGCGATCCAGCCTTTCTCCGGAGCACGCCCGCATCTGTACGGTCGTCCACGCTCCGCCGGTGGAGAGCATGCATGACGGCGCGGCCGTCTGGCGCCACGCCAATCTACCCGACATCGCTCCGGACTTCGTCTATCTCGACGGGCCGCCGCTGACGGTCGAACGGCCGGTGGCCGTCGATCTGCTCGACCTGGAGGCCACGATGCCGTCCGGCTGCCTCGTCGTCGTGGATGGCCGTCGGCGCAATGCCGAGTATCTTCGCGACCATTTCGAGCGTTCCTGGAGCTACCGCTGGGACGTGGTGGCCGACCGGGCGACGCTCGAACTGGCCCGATAGGGATCCGCAGGCGTCAGGACGCCGCCTCGCGGGTCCTCTTCTCCGGCAGGAGATCCGAGCCGTTCGGCGCATGGCGGAATTCGGGAACGGCGGTCGCCAGCAGGGACAGCACCCTCTGGTCGTCGCCGGCCAGCGCCGCCGTTTCGATTTCCGTCATCATCCGGCGCAGGAGCGTGACGTCGACGGGGCGCGGGGAGGCGGCGAGCACGCCTTCCGCCGGAGTGGGGCTCGGCGGTTCGGCGACGTCGAACAGCTCCTCGAACAGTTTCTCGCCGGGACGAAGTCCGGTGAAGACGACCTTCACGTCCTCGCCGGGCCGGAAGCCGGAGAGGCGGATCACCTGGTTGGCGAGGTCTAGGATCTGGACCGGCTCCCCCATGTCGAGGACAAAGATCTTACCGCGTTCGCCGCCCGTCCGCATGCCGTAGGCCGAGGCCTGCAAGACGAGCTGGACCGCCTCCTGGACCGTCATGAAGTATCGACGGATGTCGGGATGCGTGACGGTGAGGGGCCCGCCAGCCGCGAGCTGGCGCTGGAACAGCGGCACGACGGATCCCGAGGAACCGAGAACGTTGCCGAACCGGACCGTCATGAAGCGGGTGACGGAGTGCCGGTCGCCCTCCTGGATGTCGAGAGCCTGGCAGTAGCTTTCGGCGATCCGCTTGGTGGCCCCCATGACGTTGGTGGGATTGACGGCCTTGTCGGTGGAGATGAGGACCATGGCTCTGACGCCCGAATCAAGCGCTGCATCCGCCACGTTGCGGGTTCCGATCGCGTTGGTGCGGGTACCCTCGCAGGGGTTGAACTCGACGAGCGGCACGTGCTTCAGGGCGGCCGCATGGAAGACAACGTCGGGCCGCTCGATTTGGAAGAGGCGTTTGATGCCGTTGCGGTCCCGGACGTCGCAGATCACCGGCCGGACTTCGATCCCGGGAAATTTTTCGGACAGGTCCAGGTCGATGCTGTAGAGGCCGTATTCCGACGTCTCGACCAGGATCATCCGTTTCGGGGCGTGTGCTGCCACTTGTCGGCAGATCTCCGAGCCAATGGAGCCTCCGGCGCCCGTTACGACCACCGTCTTATCCGACAGCAGCTGTCCGATCGCATTGCGGTCGAGGGTGATGGGCGGGCGTCCGAGCAGGTCTTCAATGGCGATCGGCTTCGGCTGAGGAGGTTCGTCGTCAAGCTTGCTTCGAAGCTTCGACAGCTCGGGCAGGCGAGCCACCTCGATCCCGTGCTTTTCCCCGAGTCTCACCATCTGGCGGACCAGGGAGCCGTCCATCGGCTTGGTCAGGATCAAAGTCCGGGGCCGCAGGCCGCGTCTGGTCAGCCTGTCGATTATCTGGTCTGTTTCCGCCAGCATTCCCAGGACCTCGACGTCGCGGATTGAGCGCCCGACACGGCCGCCTTTCTCGTCGATAATCCCGACCACAAGGTATTGGGCGCGGGGATTGGTCAGCATGGCGCGGATGAACAGTTCAGTCCCGTCTCCGGCACCGACCAGCACGACCGGGGTCCGGGCGGTGTCGGCGCCGTGCAGCAGGCCCGAGATGCGCCGGTCCTTTAGGAGGCGGTATAGGATCCGGGGGGCGCCCAGAAGGACGACCAGGACGAACCAGTTGATGACCGGGACCGAGCGGGGCAGTGCCTCGAGCCTTGTCCACAGGAACGACACGAGCAGGAACAACAGTATCGTCAGGGTCGCCGCCCGCGCGATCGCGACGAGATCGCTGATTGACGCGTATCTCCAGATGCCGGTGTTCATGCCGAACAACCTGAAGCAGATTGCGGCGATGCCGCAGAACGTCAGGAGCCACCACGCCAGATCCCAGCCCGCATATGCGAACATGGAGCTGCCCAGCCGGAGATAGATCGACAGGATCAGCGAGATGCCGGCCATGATCACGTCGTGCGTGAACGACAGCACCCTTCTATCCAGGCGGTTCAGCAGGCCCTTGGTCGAAATCCGGGTCATTTACGGTTCCGTCGGAAATCCGGGAGGATCTCGGGTCATCGAGTGTCAGCCATGCAGGCGCGAGCCACCCTTTACCAGATCGTTAGCATGCGCGTCACTCGATAGAAGGGCGTCGTCCGTTAGGCGATCGGGCGTGGCATTGATGCGGGTCTGCTTGTCAAGCCAGGCCTGGAACATCAGGACGGGCCAGATCGCGTGCTGGAGGTTGCGGCGCCCGGAGACGTGATCGTTCCAGGCGGCGACGATGGGATCGGGGACGAAAACCCCTTCCCTGGAGAGCCGGCTGCGGTCCAGCAGGTCCTCGGCCCAAACCCGCAGGGGGCCGCGCAGCCAGTCGCCCAACGGAATCCCGAAGCCTTGTTTGGGGCGGTTCGCCAGCGGTGCCGGCAGGTGGCGTTCGAGTAGGCGCTTCATGATCCACTTGCCTGAGCCGTCGCGGATTTTCATCTCCGCGGGAAGCGACCAAGCGAACTCGACCACGCTGTGGTCGAGCATCGGCGCCCTCGTCTCCAGGCTCACCGCCATGCTGGCGCGATCGACCTTGGTCAGGATGTCGTCGGGCAGATAGGTCGATAGGTCGCGGAGCATCATGTTGCCGACGTCGCCGCCCGGGATGGCGTCGCGGTCCCAGCTGTCCGGCCCGCCGTCCGGCTCGCGGCCGCCGATGACGACGGCTGCTGGATCAGCCCACAGCGAGACGAGGCTCCGATGGAGATCGGCGCCGCCGGCTGTGCATATCGCTTCGGCGATCTTCTGGGCATCGTCGACGCGGCGCCGGAGCCGCCCGGCACCCGGCACCGCGTTCGAGGCGGCGAGAGTCGCCGATGCTAGCAACCGGAGGATCCGTGCGGCACCCCTGCGTGCGGGCAGGGGCAGGGCGCCGAGGTGCGGCCAGAAGCACTGGGCCAGGAAATGGCGCCTGTATCCGCCGAACAGCTCGTCCCCCCCGTCGCCGGAGAGGGCAACGGTCACGTGCGACCGCGCTAGGCGGGATACCAGGAAGGTCGGTATCTGGGAGGAGTCGGCAAAGGGTTCGTCCCAGATCGTTGGCAGGGCCGGGATCACGGCTCGTGCGTCTTCGGCCGTCACGTAGAATTCCGTGTGCTCGGTCCCGATTGCGCGGGCGACGGCCCGCGCGTGCCCGGCCTCGTCGAACGCCGCGTCGTGGAAGCCCATCGTGAACGTCCTGAGCGGCCGTGTCGACCGGGCCTGCGCCAGCGCCACGACGACGGAGGAATCAACGCCCCCCGAGAGGAAGGTTCCCACGGGCACGTCGGCGACGAGCTGTCTGGCAATCGCATTGGACAAGACGGCTTCCAGGGCGTCCACGGCCTCGTCGTCTGAGCCCCCGAACGGAGTCGTTTCCGCGGCGACGTCCCGGGCCGACCAGTATGGCCGGGCGCGTGCCACGAGGTCGCGTGACGTCCAGCCCGGCGCAAGCCCACCGGTGTCGATCTCGAGATGGGTTCCGGGAAGGAGCTTCGTCGCGTTGGAGTGGATCGAAAGCGGGGATGGCACGTATCCGAAGCGCAGGAACTGCGTGACCGCTGCCCGGTCGAGCGTGCCGGTGAAACCGGGATAGGCATCGAAGGCCTTCGCCTCCGAAGCGAAGAGCAGCGTCCTGCCGCAGCTCGCGAGATAGAGCGGCTTCTCTCCGAGGCGGTCGCGGGCTAGGTGCAGTGTGCGCCGGCTGCGGTCCCAGAAGATCAGGGCGAACATACCTGTCGTCCTGCGCAGGGCGGCCTCCACTCCCCAGAGCGCCAGCGCCTCGACAAAAACCTCCGTGTCGCAGTCGGTGCGGAAACGATGGCCGGCGCCTTCGAGCTCCCGGCGCAGGTCGAGATGGTTGTAGATCTCGCCGTTGAAGGAAAGCACGTACCGGCCGCATGCCGAGGCCATGGGTTGGCGCCCGCCGGGGCCGAGGCCGACCACGGCGAGACGCCTGTGCGCGAGCACGACCCCTGCGTCCGCATCGGCCCATTCGGCGGCATCGTCGGGGCCGCGATGGCCGAGCCGGCCCGCCATCGCGCGAGCCACGCCGACCGCATTGCCCTTGAAGATCCTACCCGTCGGATCCCAGAAACCGGTCACGCCACACATGTCGTCCCATTCTCCGCCCGCTTGCGGGACCGCCTGCGAAGGCGCCGCGTTCTGGAGGGCCCGGCAGCCAAGCCGGGCGGACGTTAATAGGCCAGACTTCCGCCGTTTGCGGAAGCTCGAATTCCGTGATGGTGGATTGCAGTACCGCGCATGGGCGGATATCGTCCGCGACGTTCGTGTTCAACCCCGGTTCATGGAGCCACGACAGCCATGACGGTCGACTTCGGTATCCGTGCCGGCGCGGCTTGCAATCTCGGCGTTTCCCCTGACCGTGTCTCCGCCTTCTACGCGAGCCACTGGCGCCGACCGATCGCCCTCGGTCTGGAATCCTTCTACCTGTGGCAATTCCGTGATGCGCCGGCGGCGGACGGTCGCGACCGGGCCTGTGTAGCGATCGACAGCGACGGCGCCCTGGTCGGCGTGATGGGGCTCAATCCGCGGCCTTTCATTCTCGACGGCGAGCACTTGGCCGGTGCGGAGCTGACGACCTGGATCGTTTCGCCCGAAGCCCGGGGCAAGGGCGTCGGAAAGGCAATCATGCGCTCCCTCCAGGACAGCTACGAGGTACTTCTAGGGGGCGGCATCACCAACGACGCACAGTCTATCTATCTCACGAGCGGCTTCGATTTCATTCGTTACCTGCCGAGATTTTATCGGATCCACGATGTCGACGCACTCGTGGATGTCGGTCTTGTGGAATGCAATGCGCTGGGCAGGAGGCTGGTGGAACAGTGTCTCGGGCGGCCCGCCGTGGCGCGGTGGAGCGTCGACAGGGTCGGTGTCGACGTCCTCGCCGACTGCGGTACCGCGATGATGCAGGACTTCAATCTCTTTATCAGGGATGCCGCCCACCTGGGATGGCGCTACGCCGACCATCCGGTGTTCGACTATTCCTTTCATCACGTGACCTCGCCCGCGGTGCCGGGGCCGGGGCTCGGTCTAGTTCTGCGGGAAACCGAAGTGGCGGGCCAGCGAGTCGTCCATGTCGTCGATTTCTTGGGTGACGCCGCGCTTCTGCCGTCGGCGACCGCTTTCTTGGACGAGTTCTGCCGTTCCGTCGGCGCCATGGCCGTGGACGTCACCTGTGTTTCGCAGCGCGTCCGCGCGTATCTACGGGAAAGCGGCTGGTTTTCGGCGGTCGACGAGCCCCATCTCCAGTTTGCGCACCTGTTCAATCCCCCCGAACTCCGTACGCCGCCCACGACGTCGCTGATGATGTGGACCCGCAGTCGGATGCGGGCACTCGCGGACCACTCCAGGCTCCACTTCGCCAAGGGAGACCTGGACCTGGACCGGCCCACTATCGACTACATCGAGCACAGTCGCCAGATCCCGGCGGCCGGACGGAGGAACGCATGACCGGCACCCTCACCGTCGTCACCTATCATTACGTCCGTCCGCTCGCCTTGAGCCGGTTTCCCGCGATTAAGGGGCTGGACCTCGAGGAGTTCGACGGACAACTCGCCTACATGCGGCAGCACTACCGCTTCGTATCGGTCGACGATGTTATCAATGCGTACGACGCTGGAGAACCGCTTCCGCCGCGTGCAGCGCTTCTGACCTTCGACGACGGGTACATCGATCACTACACCTACGTCTTCCCGCGGCTATTCGAGGCCGGCATTTCCGGTGCCTTCTATCCACCGAGGTGTTCGGCCCTGGACCGCCGCGTACTGGACGTAAACAAGATCCATTTCGTGCTGACGTCCTGCCCCGATCCCTGGATCCTGTGCCGGAGGATCAACGACCTCGTCGTGGCCGCCCAGAGCGAGGAGGGGATGCCCACTCTGGAGCAGTTGCGCGCGGAGTATCTGCGGCCCGGGCGGTACGACGTGGCCGAGGTCCATTACGTGAAGAGACTTCTCCAGCACGCCCTCCCCGAGCACGTGCGGTCCAGCGCCGTGGACGCGCTGTTCCGCGAGTTTGTCACCGGCGACGAGGCGGCCTTCGCCGAAGAGCTCTACATGACGTTGCCCCAGATGCGTACCATGGCTGCATCGGGCATGCATTTCGGCGGGCATGGTGTCGTCCATGCTTGGCTGGACCGCCTTATGGAGGCGGAGCAGGCTCGCGAGATCGACGGCTCCGCCGATCTTCTGGACCGGATCGGGATGCCCCGGGACCGGTTCAGCTTCTGCTATCCCTTCGGGGGATATGCTCGGGCGACCATCGATCTGCTTCGGGAGCGCGGGTGCCGCCTAGCATTCTCGATCGCCGCCGATCTGGCCCGGGTCGGCCGCGACGATCCGCTGCTCATCCCGCGGCTGAACACGAACGACCTACCGAAACGGGGGGATGCCTTTCCAGTGTCCTGGACAAATTTGGCCGACGGTTGAGCCGGTTCCGGACCGACTCCCGCTCACGCGCTCAGAGGCTCCAATATAGGATGCCTGGCGGCATGGTCGTCGCCTCGAGGACGGACTTCACGTCCACGATCACGCCGCGCCCTGAGCTTCCGAACCTGTCGGCCAGCTCGGGTATCGTCATCGTCACGTAGTCGCGGTGGGCGACGGCCAGGACCAGCCCGTCCAGGCGGCGCAGGTTGTCCAGCGAGGACAGCTCCACGCCGAACTCCTCACGGGCCTCCTGGGCGTCGGCGAAGGGGTCGTGGACCATGGGCTCGACGCCGAACTCCCGAAGTTCGCGCACGATATCGATGACCTTGCTGTTGCGCAGGTCTGGGACGTTCTCCTTGAAGGTCAGACCCAGGATGCCGACCCGCGCGCCCCTGACCGGGCGGTCCGCCTCGATCAGCAGCTTCACGAGCTTGCGGGCGATGAAGGCCCCCATGCCGTCGTTGATGCGGCGCCCCGCGAGGATCACCTCCGGATGATGGCCGAGCTGCTCCGCCTTCGCGGTGAGGTAATAGGGATCGACGCCGATGCAGTGGCCGCCGACCAGGCCCGGCGTGAAGCGCAGGAAGTTCCACTTCGTTGCAGATGCATCGAGGACGTCCTGGGTTCTGATGCCCATCTTATCGAAGATGATGGCCAGTTCGTTCATCAACGCGATGTTCAGATCGCGCTGGGTATTCTCGATGACCTTGGCCGCTTCCGCGACCCTGATCGACGGCGCGCGATGGATGCCGGCTGGAATAATCGCGCCGTAGACGGCGGCGATCCGATCTAGCGCTTCCCCGTCCTCGCCCGAGACGACCTTCACGATCCGCTCCAGCGTGTGCTCCTTGTCGCCAGGGTTGATCCGCTCCGGCGAATAGCCGAGCTTGAAGTCGACGCCCCGGCGCAGTCCGGACATCCTTTCGAGCACGTCCCCGCAGACGTCCTCCGTCACTCCCGGATACACCGTGGACTCGTAGACGACCACGGCACCCGGCCTGAGCGCGCGGCCCACGGTCTCGCTGGCCTTAACCAGGGCGGTGAGATCGGGCTGTCGGCTGGCGTCAACCGGCGTCGGTACCGCGATGACGAAGAACGTGGCTCCTTCGAGGTCCTTTCCGGCCGAGGTGAAACGTATCGTCGAGCCGATGAGGGGCCCGGCCTCGATCTCGCCGGTCGTGTCGATGCCCTTGCCCAAGGCCTCGATCCTGCGCTCGTTGATGTCGAACCCGATGGTTCCCGGGAAGCGCCGGGCGAGGGCGAGTGCGACAGGGAGGCCGACGTAGCCGAGACCGATGACGGCGATTTTCTCGTCCATTTCCTGCAACGGGGCTGTTGACGTTTCGTCAAGAAGGCGATCCCAATCGCATTGCACGCTCTTGGCATCAAGGGTTTTTTGTGGGACGAGGCCCGATGGGGTGCTTTCTGGTTTTGCCAGGATGCCAAAGCTGGGATAGAAACCCAGTCACGTCCGGTATTCAGGGATGGCCGGCGGCAACGTGATTCAACGAGGCGAGAATGCACCCGCTCGGTCGTGTCCTGGTCACCGGAGCAGACGGCTTCATCGGGTCCCATCTGACCGAAGCGCTGATCCGCGCCGGTCACCGGGTCCGTGCTTTCGTCTATTATAACAGTTTCAGCTCGGACGGCTGGCTGGATACGGTGCCGGCCGACATCCGCGAGGAGATCGATTTCTTCGCCGGGGACATCCGCGACCCGAACGGCGTGAGGGAGGCTGTTCGGGGATGTGATACCGTCCTTCACCTAGCAGCGCTGATCGCGATCCCGTTCTCCTACCATTCGCCTGATTCCTACGTGGACACGAACATCAAAGGCACCCTCAACGTGCTGCAGGCGGCACGAGACCTGGGCGTCTCGAAGGTGGTCCATACCTCGACCAGCGAGGTCTACGGAACCGCGCTTCGTGTCCCGATCGACGAGGAGCATCCGCTTCAGGGGCAGTCACCCTACTCGGCGACCAAAATCGGCGCCGACCAGCTCGCGTTGTCTTTCGAGCGGTCGTTCGACCTGCCTGTCGCGATCATCCGTCCCTTCAACACTTATGGCCCCCGGCAGTCCGCGCGGGCGGTGATCCCGACAATCATCACCCAGATCGCAGCCGGCCGGTGCGAGCTGAAGCTCGGCAGCGTCCGTCCGACGCGGGACTTCAACTACGTCGCCGACACCGTCCGCGGCTTCCTCGCCGTCGCCGCAAGCCCGCTATCCGTGGGAGAGGTGATCAATATCGGCAGCGGCTTTGAGATCTCGATCGGCGACACGTGCAGGATGATTGCCGACCTGATGTGCCGCGAAATCAACATCCAGCAAGACGAGCAGCGCTTGCGTCCGGACCGCAGTGAGGTCGAACGTCTGCTGGCCTTGAACGAGAAAGCCAAGCGCCTGACCGGCTGGGAGCCCACCTATGGCAGCATGGAGGGGCTGCGGCGAGGGCTCAAGGAAACAATAGACTGGTTTACCGATCCAGCCAACCTTCGACGCTATAAAGTTGATGCCTATAACATCTGAAGAATCCTCTAGCTAACCCGATGTGCGGGTTTTAGGTTGGCTGGACAAGGCGGGCAAAGGCCAGGGCCGGGAGTCCCGCGCGTTGGCAGAGCAGGCCCGCCATCGTGTGGCTGGCGAGCTTGCGCAGCCACCGGGCAGTCAGGTGCCACAGGTCCCGGGCGCGCACCCGCTTGGCGTGGTAGCGCTCGACCAGTTGGCTGAAGACCGTCTCAATCCTCCGGCGCGTCTGGATGAGCCATCGCGGCCATCGCGGCCCCTGGGCGGCGGCCTTGCGCGGGGATGGTGCGAGGAGATCGAGTCCGTCGGGGGCAAGTTCAGCGCGCAGAGCGGGGTTCCAATAGGACCCATCGCCGAGCGCCCAGCCGATGCACCCGACGAGGAGTTCAGGCGCGACGGCGGGATCGGCGGCGTTCGCCGGTGCCAGCGTCGCCGCCGTGATCACGCCGGGCCAGGTGAGGTGCAGATGCAGGCGCAGTCCATAGTAGGTCTGGTGGGCGAGCGCGTCGTAGCCGAAGGCGGCGAACCCGCCGAAGCTGCGGCAGCGGTAGGCGCGGGCGAAGCGGCAGACCGGCGCCGGCAGGCTGTCGATGAGCAGGCAGGCGGTACCCTGCTGCGTCGCCGCCGCGAGGTGCTGCCAGAGCGCAGACTTGACGACCCAGAGATTGGCCGCCTGACGCAGGAAGGTCGTCCGGTGCACCACGCGCAGAGCCGGGAAAGAATGGCCGAAGTGGCGGCGGAAATAGGTCCAGAGCCCCTGGTCGGTGTCGAGACCGAGGAACTCGCCGACGATCTCGATCGTCAGGACCTCACTGTCGGCGAGCTTCGGGGCGGGGCCCCGTTGGCGCAGTCAGTGCGCCGGTGCCCCGAAGGCGCTGCGGACGAAGTCGTCGGTGAGGCAGAACACCGTTACGATGAACCTCTCGAGATCCATGACACATCTCCGCGGCGGCGGAACAGGCTGGAAGGCCTTCTGTCGCTTACGTTAGGCGCGTTGGGTCTCGACACCTTCCAAGAAACCCGCACATCGGGTTAGCTAGCTGGTTGATGGCGGAACATTGTTGGGATGAGGTCCGTTGGATGATCGTGGAATACGGCTGGCGCTTCGAGTGGATATTGGCCAGCCGGTCAGATCCCACCGTCGCTTCTAATGCCGACCCTTGATCCGATCGGTGCGCGGCCGTCAACTGAACCGCTCCGGGTTTGCCGTAGACCATTTGGCATGATGGTGTGGACGACCGCTGCCCACCGGCCTGCGATGGCCATAAGGTGGTCTGTGTCGAATCGCCACGTCCGGGAGGGCCGTCCACATGAGCATTGTCACCGTCGGTCTCGATCTGGCCAAGCAGGTCTTTCAGGTTCATGGATTCGAGCCGAGGATCGGGAAGACCCGTGTGACTCAATGCGTGCGAAACGCGCTGGCTTGATTGGGACCTGATCCGCGGATTTCATCATGGCCCGCGGTCAGTAAGCGTCCGGCCTGCCCCGCGGCTCAGGGGGCAGGCTTCCAGCTCCAGGGGAGCAGGTCGGCGATGCGCTTGGCGGGATAGGCGTTGATCCTGGCGATGACGTCGGCCAGCCAAGCCTGCGGGTCGAGGCCGTTGAGCTTGGCTGTTTCGATTAGCGAATAGATTGCCGCGGCCCGCTCGCCGCCGCGGTCCGAGCCGGCAAACAGCCAGTTCTTGCGCCCGAGTGCTACGGCGCGCAGCGCACGTTCGGCCGGGTTGTTGTCGATCGCGAGCCGGCCATCGTCGAGATAGCGGGTCAGGGCCGGCCAGCGCCCCAGCGTGTAGCGCATTACGCCCGCCAGGTCCGATTTGCCCGACAGCTTCGGCAAGGTCGCCCGCATCCAGGCCGCCAGTTCCTCGGCGGCCGGGCGACTTCGCTCCTGGCGTGGGTGATGTCGCTCGTCCGGCGGCCGGCCCCGGATCTCGTCTTCGACCACATAGAGCGCGCCGATCCGCTCCAAGGCCTCAAAGGCGACCGGGCTCTTCGTCCTCACATGCACGTCGTGGAATTTCCGGCGCGCATGCGCCCAGCAGGCGACCTCGACGATCGGCCCGGGCTGGCGGCCCACATTATCGTACAGCGCCCCGAAACCAGCATAGCCATCAGCGTGCAGATGCCCGTGGAATTCGGCCAAGTGAGTCTGCGGATGCTCGCCTTTGCGGTCGGGGCTGTAGAAATACGCGGCCGCCGGCGCTTCACCGCCATGTGGGCGGTCGTCGCGGACGTAGACCCACAGCCGCCCGGTCTTGGTCTTGCCTGTCCCGGGCGCCAGCACGGGGACCGGCGTGTCGTCGCCGTGCAGGCGGGGCGAGGCCATCACCTCGCGCCGCAGCGCCGCGACCAGCGGCTCCAGCAGCACCCCGGCCCGGCCGACCCAGTCGGCCAGGGTCGAGCGCTCCAGCTCCACGCCCTCGCGGGCGTAGATCCCGGCCTGGCGGTACAGCGGCAGGTGGTCGGCGTACTTGGACACCAGCACATGGGCCAGCAGCCCGGGGGCTGGCCGGCCGCGCTCGATGGGGAGTTCCGGCAGCGGCGCCTGGGCGATCGCCTCGCAGAGCCGGCAGGAGAATTTGGGCCGGACGTGGCGGACGACGTGGAAGCGGGCCGGCCGGTACTCCAGGATCTCCGTCACGTCCTCGCCCAGGCGGCGCAACTCGCCGCCGCAGGACGGGCAGGCGCAGGCCGCGGCGTGGACGATCTCTTCGCGCGGCAGATGATCGGGTAGCGGCCGGCGCGCCGGCTTGGCCTTGGCCTCATCAGCTGGCGCGGGCGGCAGCGGGGCCGTCTGCTCGCTGCGGCCGAGATCCTCCTCCAGGTCCTCCAGCAGCAATTCCAGCTGCTCGATCTGCCGGTCCAGCTTCTCCGAGGAGCGGCCGAACTGCATCCGGCGCAGTGAACCGCCCCGGGTTTCCCGGAGGCCGTTTGGCTTGAGTCACGCCGCCATGGCGGCGCCCTCGGTTTGAGCATAGTAGCGCGCTTCGGCCTCGGCGGGAGGAATGTTGCCGATGGGATCGAGCAGGCGGCGGTGGTTGAACCAGTCGACCCATTCCAGGGTGGCGAACTCGACGGCTTCCAGGGTGCGCCACGGCCCGCGGCGGCGGATCACCTCGGTCTTGTAGAGGCCGTTGATCGTCTCGGCCAAGGCGTTGTCGTAGGAATCACCGACGCTGCCCACGGAGGGTTCGACGCCGGCGTCGGTGAGACGCTCGGTGTACTTGATGGCCACGTATTGGGCGGATTCAAGCGGTCCTCGCAACAGCCTGACGAAGGAGGTTGCGATGAAGAAGCGGAATCGGCGCTCGGACCGATCTGGGCGAGCTCCTCTGCGCTCACCTGGTCGGCCCCCCTCGGCGCAGCGTGAGGATCGACGGCGGTTCTGGGCGGCAATCGCGATGGGACAAGCAAGCGAGGATGCGGCATCCATAGTGGGAGTGTCACCCGTGGTGGGGACACGCTGGTTCCGAGAGGCAGGGGGAATGCCACCAGCGGGATTTGCTTCATCGGCGAAGCCACCGTCAGGACGGTACTTGCAGTTTGCGGAGCGGGAGGAGATCGCGCTGTTGCGTGCCCAAGGGCTTGGCGTGCGGGAGATCGCCCGTCGGCTGGGTCGCGCTGCCTCGACCATTTCCCGGGAGCTGCGGCGCAACGCCGCCACCCGCGGGGGAGGACTGGACTATCGGGCGACGACCGCGCAGTGGCACGCCGACCGCTCGGCGCGCCGTCCCAAGCCGGCCAAGCTGTTGGTCAATCCGACCCTGCGCGACTACGTGCAGGAGCGTCTGGCCGGCACGGTGGTTGCTCCGGACGGAGCGGCGATCCGTGGACCGGCCGTGACCTGGAAAGGTCGCCGCCATGGGCGCCGGCAGGACCGGCGGTGGGCCAAGGCGTGGAGCCCCGAGCAGATCTCCTGGCGCCTGCGGCTCGACTTTCCGGAGAACCCGACGATGCGCATCAGCCATGAGGCCATTTATCAGGCCCTGTTCATTCAAGGCCGGGGAGCATTGCGCCGTGAGTTGACCGCCTGCCTGAGGACCGGACGGGCTCTGCGCGTTCCGCTGGCACGGACCCGCAAGCGGGGCAAGTCCTTCATCGCCCCGGAGATCATGATCAGCCAACGCCCGGCGGAGGTGACCGACCGAGCGGTGCCGGGGCACTGGGAGGGGGATCTCATCATCGGCTTGGGAAGATCGGCGATCGGCACCTTGGTGGAACGGACGACGCGGTTCACGATGCTGCTCCATCTGCCCCCGATGCCGGGACACGCCAGCGGACTGCGTGTCAAGAACGGGCCGGCGCTTGCCGGCCATGGTGCCGAGGCCGTCCGCGACGCCATCGCACGCACGATCGCAACCTTGCCCGCTCAGCTCCGCCGATCGCTGACCTGGGATCAGGGGGCGGAGATGGCGCAGCATGCCGATATCCGGATCGACACCGGACTTTGCGTCTACTTCTGCGATCCTCGCAGCCCATGGCAGCGCGGCACGAACGAGAACACCAACGGGCTGCTGCGCCAGTACTTCCCCAAGGGAACCGACCTCAGCGTGCATGACGCCGATACCCTGACGGCCGTCGCACTCGCCCTGAACACGCGGCCCCGCAAAACTCTTGGCTGGAAAACGCCAGCCGAGGCGCTGGACGAACTGCTCAAATCCATCGATAAGGGAGGCCACGAAGGGGCTGTTGCGAGGACCGCTTGAATCCGCCTTGCGACCCGCGGTCGGAGTGGTGGATGAGGCCGCTGCCCTTGGCCGGTCGGCGGTCATGCAGCGCCTGTTCCAGAGCATCCAGCACGAAGCCCGCATGAGCTGAGCGCGATACGCGCCAGCCAACGATGCGGCGGGCGAAAGCGTCGATGACGAAGGCCACGTGGACGAAGCCCTGCCACGTCGCGACGTATGTGAAATCCGCGACCCATAAGGCATTCGGGCGCGGCGCCCGGAACTGGCGGTTCACCCGGTCAGCTGGACACGGCGCCGCTCGGTCGCTGATCGTGGTGCGCACCACCTTGCCGCGCGTCGCCCCCTTCAGGCCCATGCGTCGCATCAGCCGGGCCACCGTGCAGCGCGCGACGTCGAGGCCCTCGCGCCGCAACTGCCGCCAGACCTTGCGCACGCCGTAGACCTGGAAGTTCGCGTCCCAAACCCGCCGGACAGCCTCGCTCAGCTCCGTGTCGCTTCGCGAGCGGGCCGGAGCCCTGGACGGATCGGCCCGGCTGGCGGCATGGGCATGGTAGGTGGAGGGGGCGATCGGCAGCACCCTGCAGATCGGCTCGACCCCGTGGACGGCGCGATGTCCGTCGATGAAGGCAATCATTTCCTGAACGGGCGGTCGAGCTCCGCCTGGGCGAAATACGCCGACGCCTTGCGCAGGATCTCGTTGGCCTGGCGCAGCTCCCGGACCTCCCGCTCCAGCGCCTTGATCCGCTCCCGCTCGTCCGTCGTCGGCCCCGGCCGCTTGCCCTGGTCGCGTTCGGCCTGGCGGACCCAGCCCCGCAACGTCTCCGTCGTGCAGCCGATCTTCGCTGCAATCGAGCTGATAGCCGCCCACTGCGAGGCGTGCTCGCCTGCATGCTCAAACACCATCCGCACCGCGCGCTCGCGGATTTCGGGGGCGTACTTGGGTGATGCCTGCTTCGTCATGATGACCCCATCCTCTCAGGAAATGGGGCCTCCGGGAAACCCGGGGCGGTTCAGAACTCGGGAGGACGAGCCGGGCGCCGGCAGAATGGTGCTGCTGGTGAGGATTGAACTCACGACCTCTCCCTTACCAAGGGAGTGCTCTACCACTGAGCTACAGCAGCCCGTCGCGGGGTGCGCGGCTTATGCCACAGGGGGGCCGGCGATGCAAGGTACTATGTGCGCCCTTCCAGCCATTTTGCAATCGGCACCCATGGACAGGGAGCCGCCGCATGGGTGCCATGCACCTTGCGACGGCGCTGGCGGCTTGCGTTCGGTCGCGCCGTGCACATTTCTTGGGCAGCCCTTTTGGGCGTTTCCTCCCTGAGACTCGGGCCGCCGGCTTACCGCCGGCGGCTTTTTTCATGTCCCGTCCGGTTGGGACAAGTAGGGCACGGCCGAGAATTGAGCTTGTATCCGCAACGGGCTCGGGCGAGGATCGATCCACGGCCGGCTCGCGCAGCCGCCGCTTATTCCAGATCTAACAGGGATGTTCAGCATGCGGTCCATCGACGGACAGCGCTCCGATTCCGTCGCCATCAAGCGTTCTCCAAAGGAGAAGGAGATGCAGCTCCGGCAGCTTCGCGAGCAACTCGCGGGGCTGAAGGTCCATGCCAGCCCGGCG
>NZ_DASYHS010000034.1:0-8174 GCF_035998295.1 Arenibaculum sp.
GCTCCATTCCGCCCTCAACTACAGGCCGCCAGTCGAGTATGAGATGCACTTCGCTCAAGCGCGCCCGGGGATACCCCCGGGCGCGCTTGCCTAAACCAACTGTCACTATTTCTCCTGTCTCACCGACGGGGGGCACTCCAGGGCACTCCAACCCCCACAAACCCCCACAAACCCCCACAAACCCCCACAAACCCCCACAAACCCCCACATACCCCCACGCCCGTGCGTAACCTCCCGGGCTCTTGACGGCCGCGGGCGGACGGTTTCAAGTGCCCATCCCGCGGTCGGACCGCCCATGGAGCCAGGACATGCCCCCGAAGAGGAACCCCCTCAACCTCAACGCGCTGCAGCTCAAGACCCTGACGCTGCTCCAGGAACTCGCCCGGGCGGCCGGGGAGCCGGCCCCGGACGGCGCGGACGGGGACGTCCTGGTGACGCAGCTCCCCCACGCCCACGGCAACCATTTCCATCTCGGCAATGCCGTGGTGATGAGCAAGGACGCGACCGGCCTGACGAACCCCGCCGTCTATGCCGCCCTCGACCGCAAGGGCCTGACCCGCTCGGACGCGCCGGGCGGCGTGGTCGTGACGGCCGCCGGCATGGGCTACGACACCGGGCTCGCCGACGAGATCCTGCACCGCTCCGACCACTGAGGCGCCGGCGGGCGGGCCGGCGGCTCACACCGTCGGCCCGCCCCGCACGGGGAAATGCTTCAGGATCTGCGCCTGCAGCCCGTCGCGCACGTCGCGGTAGGCCTGGAGACGGGCCTCCCGGCTGCCCTCGACGATCGTCGGGTCGAAGGTGTTCCAGTACTCGACGTCGCAGGCCATCGTCCGGGTCAGCTCGACCGCGCGGTGCTGCGCCTCCGGCGACAGCGACACGACGAGGTCGAAGCTGGTGTCCTCGAGGTCGTCGAAGGTCTTGGGCCGGTGGCGGGTCATGTCGATGCCGATCTCGTCCATCACCGCGACCATGAACGGGTCGACGTCGCCCTCGCGCACGCCGACCGAATCGACGAACAGCCGGTGCCCGTGGAAATGCTTCAGCAGCGCCTCGGCCATGGGCGAGCGGATCGCGTTGTAGGTGCAGGCGAACAGCACGCTCGTCACCGGGTACTTGGCTTCGGTCTCGAGCATGCGCCGGCCCGCCTCCTGTCCCTCAGCCGCGGATGTGCAGTATGCAGATCAGCGTGAACAGGCGCCGCGCCGTGTCGTGGTCGATCTCGATCCGGCCGGCCAGCCGTTCGCGCAGCAGTTCGGACCCCTCGTTGTGCAGGCCCCGGCGGCCCATGTCGATCGCCTCGATCTGGGACGGCGAGGCGCGCCGGATCGCCTGGTAGTAGCTGTCGCAGACCATGAAATAGTCCCGCACGATCGTGCGGAAGGTCGAGATCGGCAGCACGACCTTCGTCAGCGTCTCCTCTTCGTTCTCGGCCCGGATGTCGAAGACGAGGCGGTTGTCCTCGACCCCGAGATGGAGCGCGAACGGCCCCCGGTCCGGACAGTCGACGGGGCGGAAATGGTTGTCCTCGATCAGGTCGAAGATCGCGACCGCGCGCTCGTGCTCGACCTCGGCGCTGCGCCGGACCACCGTCCGCTCGTCGAGCGCCACGCGGGCGATGCGGTGCCGGTCGTCGCGCACGTGCCCTCCCTCAGCTCTCCCCGGGACCGAGGCGCATGGCGACCGACAGCGCGTGCGCGCCCAGCCCCTCGGCTTGCGCCAACGCCACCGCCGCCGGGCCGATCGCCCGCAGGCTCGCGGGCGTGCAGCCGACCAGCGTCGTCCGCTTCATGAAGTCCAGCACGTTGAGGCCGGAGGAGAAACGCGCGCTGCGCGCCGTCGGCAGCACGTGGTTCGGCCCCGCGACGTAGTCGCCGATCGCCTCCGGCGTGTGGCGGCCGAGGAAGATCGCGCCCGCGTTCCGGACCCGCGACGCCAGCGCGTCCGGGTTCTCGACCGCCAGTTCCAGGTGCTCCGGCGCGATACGGTCGACCAGCGCCACCGCCTCGTCCAGCGAGCCGACGGTGATCACCGCCCCGTGGTCGCGCCACGACGCGCCCGCGATCGCCGCGCGCTCCAGGCGCCCGAGATGCTCCTCGACCGCGCGGATCACGGCACGCGCGAAGCCGGCATCGTCGGTGATCAGGATCGACTGCGCGCTCTCGTCGTGCTCGGCCTGGGACAGCAGGTCGGCGGCGATCCAGGACGGATCGTTGGCCCCGTCGGCGACGACCAGGATCTCCGACGGCCCCGCGATCATGTCGATCCCGACCGTGCCGAACACCTCGCGCTTGGCGGCGGCGACATAGGCGTTGCCCGGGCCCACGATCTTGTCGACCGGCGCGATGCTCGCCGTGCCGTAGGCGAGCGCGCCCACCGCCTGCGCGCCGCCGATGCGGTAGATCTCGTCGATGCCGGCGAGGCGCGCCGCCGCCAGGACCAGGGGATTGACCACCCCGCCCGGGGTCGGCACGACCATGGCGAGGCGCGGCACGCCCGCGACCCGCGCCGGCAGCGCGTTCATCAGCACCGAGCTCGGATAGGCCGCGAGCCCGCCCGGGACGTAGAGCCCGACCGCGGACACCGGCGTCCAGCGCGCGCCCAGCCGGACCCCGGCCGCGTCGACGTAGTCGCGGGCCTCCGGCACCTGGCCGCGGTGGAACGCCTCGATCCGCTCGGCCGCCAGCCCGAGCGCCGCCATCAGCGCCGGCTCGACGCGGGCGACCGCCCGGTCGATCTCGTCCTCGGTGAAGCGCAGCCCCGCCGCCCCGCACTCGACGCGGTCGAAGCGCGACGTGTAGTCGAGGACGGCGGCGTCGCCGCGCGCCCGCACATCGGCCAGGATGGCGGCCACGGTCGCGCGCACGTCCTCGCTCGCCTCGCGCTTGGCGCCCAGCAGCTCGGCGAAGGCGGCCTCGAAGCCGGCATCGCGGATGTCGAGCTCACGCGGCATGGACGGCATCCCTGAACGCGTCGACCCAGCCCCCGACCTCCTCCGGCCTGGTCTTCAGCGCCGCCCGGTTCACGACCAGCCGGGAGGTCACGTCCGCCACGTGCTCGACCTCGACCAGCCCGTTCGCCCGCAGGGTCGAGCCGGTGGACACCAGGTCGACGATGCGCCGGCACAGGCCCAGCACCGGTGCCAGCTCCATCGCGCCGTTGAGCTTGATGCATTCCGCCTGGACGCCGCGCGCCGCGAAGTGCCGGCGCGTGACCTCCGGGTACTTGGTCGCGACGCGCACGTGGCTCCAGCGCGCGGGATCGTCCCGCTCGACCATCTCGCCCGGCTCGGCGACGCTGAGCCGGCAATGGCCGATCCCCAGGTCCAGGGGGGCGTAGATTTCCGGAAAGTCGAACTCCATCAGCACGTCGTTCCCGGCCACTCCCAAATGGGCGCCGCCGAACGCCACGAAAGTGGCTACGTCGAACGACCGCACGCGAATGATCTCGATATGGGGCAGGTTCGTCGAGAAGCGGAGCTGGCGGCTGCCCGGGTCGTCGAAGGCCGGTTCGGGCCGGATGCCCACCCGGTCGAGCAGCGGACGCAGCTCGTCCAGGATCCGGCCCTTGGGCACGGCCAGCACGAGCGCATCGGACCCTGCGGGGGTCGGACTGGACAACGGTATCTCCACAGGTTGGCGGGACCGGCGTCTAGATAGCACAGGAGCGAGGCGGGATGTCACGCGTGTCTGATCAAAGCCCGACTGGCGCAGGAGGCGGCGCTGGGGCTAGACTCTCCCCCGGGGGTAGTCCCCGGACTTCCGAAGGAGCCATGATGTTCGGTAGAAAGCGGGTACTCGTCACCGGCGGCGCCGGGTTCCTGGGGTCCTTCTTGTGCGAGCGGCTGCTCGCCGACGGGCACGACGTGCTGTGCGTCGACAACTACTTCACTGGCTCGCGCGACAACATCCTGCACCTGCTGGACGATCAGCGCTTCGAGGTCATCCGCCACGACGTGACCTTCCCCCTCTACATCGAGGTCGACGAGATCTACAACCTCGCCTGCCCCGCCTCGCCGATCCACTACCAGTTCGATCCGGTCCAGACCGTCAAGACCAGCGTGCATGGGGCCATCAACATGCTGGGGCTCGCCAAGCGCACCAAGGCGAAGATCTTCCAGGCCTCGACCAGCGAGGTCTACGGCGACCCGACCGTCCATCCCCAGACCGAGACCTACTGGGGCAACGTCAACCCCGTCGGCCCCCGCGCCTGCTACGACGAGGGCAAGCGCTGCGCCGAGACCCTGTTCTTCGACTACCACCGGCAGTTCCAGCTCAACATCCGCGTCGCCCGCATCTTCAACACCTACGGGCCGCGCATGCATCCCCGCGACGGCCGGGTCGTGTCGAACTTCATCATCCAGGCGCTCCAGAACCAGCCGATCACCATCTACGGCGACGGCCGCCAGACGCGCTCCTTCTGCTACGTCGACGACCTGATCGAGGGCTTCGTGCGCCTGATGGGCGCGCCGGACGACGTGACCGGGCCGGTCAACCTCGGCAATCCCGGCGAGTTCACGATCCGCGAGCTGGCGGAGATCGTGGTCGAGATGACGGGCTCGCGCTCGGAGATCGTCAGCCGGCCGCTGCCCCAGGACGACCCGATGCAGCGCCGCCCCGACATCTCGCGCGCCAAGCAGGTGCTGGACTGGGAGCCGAAGGTGCCGCTGCGCGACGGCCTGTCCCGGACGATCGCCTATTTCGACGGCCTGCTGCGCCGGCACGGCACCGTGGAGGCCCTCGCCGCGGCGCCGCGCTGACGCCTCACGCGGCCCGGTCGTCTAGGGGGTGGCCGTCCAGGGGGTGGTCCGGCTTCAGGGTGGTCGGCCAGGGCTCGCCCATGTCCGCGACCCTGAGGCACCACCCCGCTCCCTCCAACCGGATCGACGCGCCGCCCGAGAAGTGCAGGAGGATGGCGCCGCCCTCCTCCGCGATGGTCAGCAGGCACAGCATCCGCGCCCGGTCGCGCAGGTCGAACCCGCGCAGGCGCGCCGCCGAGATGCCGTCGAAGCACAGCGCGCAATGCGTGCGCTCGTAGACGCCCGCCGCGACGCCGTCCTCGAAGGACGCGTCGACGTCGTCCTCCGCCGGCGCCATCGGCTCGGGCGCCGCCTCCCAGCGGAAGCGGTTGACGACCATCGCGAACCGCTTCTCGCCCGGCAGGAAGCACATCTCGCCGACCGGCACGATCGCGTCCTGGAGGAAGCCCGCGACGACCTGGAGGTCCTCGTCGTCCCGCGCGATCAGCTTCAAGGGAGTACTCATCGCCGACATCCTCGTCCTGGCCGAACCCGGCCGAAGATGTCGGGAGCGCAGGCGCCGTTTCAAGACGGCGCCTGCGCCCGCGTCACTCCTTGAGGCGCTCGATGTCGGCGCCGCAGGCCGCGAGCTTCTCCTCCAGCCGCTCGTAGCCGCGGTCGAGGTGGTAGACGCGGTTCACCACCGTCTCGCCCTGCGCGGCGAGCCCGGCCAGCACGAGGCTGACGGAGGCGCGCAGGTCGGTCGCCATGACCGGTGCGCCGGTCAGCCGCGGCACGCCCCGGACCAGGGCCGAGGCGCCGTGGACGGTGACCCGCGCGCCCATGCGCATCAGTTCCGGCACGTGCATGAAGCGGTTCTCGAAGATCGTCTCGGTGATCATCGACGCCCCGTCCGCGACCGACATCAGCGCCATCATCTGGGCCTGGAGGTCGGTCGGGAAACCGGGATAGGGCTCGGTCATCGCGTCCACGCCGTGCAGGCCGTTGGTGCGCGCGGCCCGGAAGCCGCGCTCGGTCGGCGTGAACTCGATGCCGGCCGCCGAGAGGGTCCGCCCGACCGACTGGAGGTGGTCGAGGTCGCCATGCACCAGCTCGATCTCGCCGCCGGTGATCGCGGCGGCCATCAGGTAGGTCCCGGTCTCGATGCGGTCCGAGACGATCCGGTGCTCCGCGCCGTGCAGGCGGTCCTTGCCGCGGATGCGCAGCGTGTCGGTGCCGATGCCCTCGATCTCGGCGCCCATCGCGACGAGGCAGCGCGCGAGGTCGGTGACCTCCGGCTCGCGCGCGGCGTTGGCCAGCACGGTCTCGCCCTTGGCCAGCGTCGCCGCCATCAAGAGGTTCTCGGTCGCGCCGACCGAGACGGTCGGGAACACGATGTCGGCGCCCCGCAGCCCCTCGGGGGCCGAGGCCAGGATGTAGCCGCCCTCCAGGTCGATCCGGGCGCCCATCTGGGTCAGGCCCTTGATGTGGAGGTCGACCGGGCGCGTGCCGATCGCGCAGCCGCCCGGCAGCGAGACCTTGGCGACGCCGCAGCGCGCCAGCAGCGGCCCGAGGACGAGCACGGAGGCCCGCATCTTGCGGACGAGGTCGTAAGGCGCCGTCGTGCTGACGATATCGGCCGCCTTCAGCGCGACGACGCGTCCGCCATGCCCCTGCGCCCCGGCGACGACGTCGAAGCCGACGCCGTGCTGGACCAGGAGGTTCGTCAGCGTCGCGATATCCGCGAGGTCGGGCAGGTTCGTGAGCGTCAGCGTTTCATCGGTGAGGAGGCTGGCGGTCATCAGCGGCAGTGCGGCGTTCTTCGCGCCGCCGATGACGATGCTGCCCCGCAGCGGCCGACCGCCGCGGATGCGGATCTTGTCCATGGACGTCCATCGGTACATGGTTGTGCCACCGCGACCGGGCGCCGGCCGCGGAAACGCCAGTATTAGGTGACGGGCACATCCGAGTCCACAGCCCGGGGGCGTTGTCCCTTAAAAGCCCCGAAACTGTCACGGGTCGTCGTGGATCGCGACTTCGCGGTCGTCGAAGCGGGCGACGAGCCGGGGAATGGCGCCGCTCCACAGGCGGACCGCCACGCCTCCCTCCTCGAAGATCGCGCTCGACGCCTGGTGATGGTGGGTCTCGCTGAAGCACGACCCGTTGCCGGGGTGCTCGGCGTGGAGGATCACCTCTCGCAGCCCGGCCTGGACGATGCCGCGCGCGCAGTCCGAGCAGGACATGAAGGGAAGATAGATGCGGCAGTCCTTCAGCGGCGTTCCCACGCGCGCGGCGTTGTAGATCGCGTTGCGCTCGGCATGCTCGAAGAAGAGGTGCTTCGCCGGCGAGGCGCGGCGCTCGGCCAGGTCGTCCTTCATCCCGCGCGGGAAGGAGTTGTAGCCGGTGGAGCGGATCTCGTTGTCCGGCCCGACGATGACCGCGCCGACGCGGGTCCGCGGGTCCTTCGACTTCATGGCCACCAGATAGGCGAGGCTCATGAAGTAGGTGTCCCAGTCCAGCGCCCCCGTGCTCACCGGCCCCGTGCTCACCGGCCCCATGCTCACCGGCCGCCCGTCCCGGTCGACCCGAAGCCGCCCGCCCCGCGCCCGGTGGCGGGAAGCTCGGCCGCCTCGGTCAGGACCGCCCGGCCGACGGGTGCGACCACCATCTGCGCGATGCGCATGCCGCGGGTCAGCGCGACGGGCTCGTGACCCAGGTTGACCAGCACGACTCCGATCTCGCCGCGGTAGTCCTCGTCGATGGTGCCCGGGCTGTTGAGGACGGTGATCCCGTGCTTCAACGCCAGCCCGGAGCGCGGCCTGACCTGCGCCTCGTAGCCCGGCGGCAGCGCGATCGCGAAGCCGGTCGGCACCAGCATGCGGGCGCCGGGCGCCAGCACCGCGTCCTCGGCCAGGGCGGCCTGCAGGTCGAGGCCCGCGGCCCCCGCCGACGCGTAGGCGGGCAGGTCCAGGCCCTCGGCGTGGGGCAGGCGCAGGATGCGCAGGGGGACGGTGTCTGGCTCGCTCATGACGGGACGGATGGATGCGACCGGCTGCTTGTAGCCGGTCGCATCCATCGGCTCAAGGCCTTCCGGAACCGGATGCGCGGCGCGCGAGCGCGCCTGCTCCTTGCGGCGGCGGAGATTCTCCCGCAGCGCCGCCGCAAGCCGTTCCTCCCGGCCACCGCGTCCGGTCATGCGGCCGCGCCCCGGTCAGTCCCGCCGCGGCCGGCGGGGGGCGGCGGCCGCGAGTTCGCTCTCAAGCTCGGCGATCTTCTTCTCCATGGAGGTGCGCAGCGCCGGGCTGGCATGGACCTTCAGCCCCGCGAGTTGCTCGCGAAGCTGCCGGAGCTGCATCTCCTTCTCCTTTGGAGAACGCTTGATGGCGACGGAATCGGAGCGCTGTCCGTCGATGGACCGCATGCTGAACATCCCTGT
>NZ_DASYHS010000068.1:0-84908 GCF_035998295.1 Arenibaculum sp.
TCACATGTCCAGCAGCAGCCGGCGCGGGTCCTCGATGCCTTCCTTGACGCGGACCAGGAAGGTGACCGCCTCGCGGCCGTCGATGATGCGGTGGTCGTAGCTCAGCGCCAGGTACATCATCGGCCGGATCTCGATCTTGCCGTTGACCGCGACCGGACGGTCCTGGGTCTTGTGCATGCCGAGGATGCCGGACTGCGGCGGGTTCAGGATCGGGGTCGACATCAGCGAGCCGTAGACGCCGCCGTTCGAGATCGTGAAGGTGCCGCCGGTCAGCTCGTCCATCGACAGCTTGCCGTCGCGGGCCTTGCGGCCGAGCTCGCCGATCGTCTTCTCGATGTCGGCGAAGCCCATCTGGTCGGCGTCGCGCACGACCGGCACCACCAGCCCCTGCGGCGTGCCGACCGCGACGCCGATGTCGTAGTAGTTCTTGTAGACGAGGTCGGTGCCCTCGATCTCGGCGTTGACAGCCGGGATCTCCTGCAGCGCCTGGATGCACGCCTTCACGAAGAAGCTCATGAAGCCGAGCTTCACGCCGTGCTTCTTCTCGAACGCGTCCTTGTACTCGTTGCGCAGCGCCATGACGTTGGTCATGTCCACCTCGTTGAAGGTGGTCAGCATGGCCGCCGTGTTCTGGGCTTCCTTCAGCCGCTCGGCGATGCGCTGGCGCAGCCGCGTCATGCGCACCCGCTCCTCGCGCTCGGCCCGCTGGCGCGGGCCCGCCGGCTGCGCGGGCTTAGCCGCGGGGGCGGGCGCCGGCTTCGCCTCGGGCGCAGGGGCCGGCTTCGCCTCGGGCGCGGCGGACAGGTGCTTCAGCACGTCTTCCTTGGTCAGGCGCCCGTCCTTGCCGGTCGGGCGGATGGCCGAGGGATCGAGCCCGTTGTCGTCGACCAGCTTGCGCACCGCCGGCGACAGGACCTCGTGCCGCTGCTCGGCCGGCTGGGCCGGCGCCGGTTCGGGTGCCGGCTCGGGCTTGCGCGCCTCGGCCTTGGGACGCGGCGCCTCGCCGACATTGACCTGCGCGGCACCGTCGAAGATGCGGCCCAGCACGGCGCCGACCTCCACGTTCTCCCCCTCCTCGGCCAGGATCTCCGCGAGCGTGCCGGCCGTCGTCGCGTTCACCTCGAGCGTCACCTTGTCGGTCTCGAGCTCGACGAGCGGCTCGTCGACCTTGACGGCCTCGCCCACCTTCTTGAGCCAGCGGGCGATGGTCGCCTCGCTGACCGACTCGCCCAGGGTGGGAACCGTGATTTCCGTAGCCATGCCAGCTTGCCTTCTTCCTTAGATCGCCGGGTGGGGCGCGGGTGTTCTCTCGGGGGTCACTTGACGGTGAGCGCTTCGTCCAGGAGCTTCGCCTGCTCCTGGTTGTGGCGCTTCAGCATCCCGGTCGCGGGCGAGGCGGCCTCGGGCCGCCCGACATAGCGCGGACGCCCGGCCTTGTGCCCGATCTCGGCGAGGCAGTCCTCGATCCGGCGGTCGACGAAGAACCAGTAGCCCATGTTGTAGGGCTCCTCCTGGCACCAGACCACGTCGGCGTTCGGGTAGCGGGACAGTTGCGCGATCAGCGAGTTGCGCGGGAAGGGATAGAGCTGCTCGACCCGCACGATCGCGACGTCGTCGAGCCCGCGGCTCTCGCGCTCCTGGACGAGGTCGTAATAGACCTTGCCCGTGCACAGCACGACGCGCCGGACCGCCTCGTCGGCCGCCAGCCGCCCCGCCTCGGGAAGAACCCGGTGGAACGAGGCGTCGGGCCCGAAATCCGCGAGCGGGGACACGCACAGCTTGTGACGGAGCAGGCTCTTCGGGGTCATGACCACGAGCGGCTTGCGGAAGTTCCTGCGCACCTGGCGGCGCAGCGCGTGGAAGTAGTTCGCCGGCGTCGTGATGTTGCAGACCTGGATGTTGTCCTCGGCCGAGAGCTGCAGGAAGCGCTCCGGCCGGGCCGAGCTGTGCTCCGGCCCCTGCCCCTCGTAGCCGTGGGGCAGCAGCATCACGAGGCCCGACATGCGCAGCCACTTCGATTCGCCCGAGCTGATGAACTGGTCGATGATCACCTGGGCGCCGTTCGTGAAGTCGCCGAACTGCGCCTCCCAGATCGTCAGCATGTGCGGCTCGGCGAGCGAGATGCCGTATTCGAAGCCGAGCACCGCCGCCTCGGACAGCGGGCTGTCGTGCACCTCGTAGGTCGCCTGCTCCTCGCGGATGTGGTTGAGGGGGACCCAGCGCTCCTCGGACTCCTGGTCGATCAGCACCGAGTGGCGCTGCGAGAAGGTGCCCCGGCCGACGTCCTGGCCCGACAGGCGAACGGGCGTGCCCTCGACGCACAGCGTGCCGAAGGCCAGCGCCTCGCCGGTCGCCCAGTCGATGCCCTCCCCGGTCTCGATCATCTGCTGCTTCGCCTTGAGCTGGCGGACGATCTTGGAATTGACCTTGATGTGGCCGGGTGCCCGCGAAAGGGCGAGGCCAGCCTCCTTGAGCGTGTCGAGGGGGACCGCGGTCTTGCCGCGCCGGTCGTCGCCCTTCGCCACCTCCATGCCGGCCCACTTGCCTTCGAGCCAGTCGGCACGGTTCGGCTTGTAGCGCGTCGCCGCCTCGAACTCGCCTTCGAGCTTGCGCTGGAAGTCCGCGACCACCTTCTCCGCCTCGGCGGCGGTGACGACGTCCTCGGAGACGAGCTGCCTGGCGTAGATCTCGCGCGTGGTCGGGTGGTTGCGGATCGCCTTGTACATCAGCGGCTGGGTGAAGCCCGGCTCGTCGCCCTCGTTGTGGCCGTGGCGGCGATAGCAGACGAGGTCGACGACCACGTCCTTCTTGAACTTCTGCCGGAACTCGATCGCGATCCGGGCGACGTGGACGACCGCCTCGGGATCGTCGCCGTTCACGTGGAAGATCGGCGCCTGGACCATCTTCGCGACATCGGACGAATACTGGCCCGAGCGCGAGAAGGCCGGCATCGTCGTGAAGCCGATCTGGTTGTTGATGATGAAATGGATCGTGCCGCCGGTCCGGTAGCCCTTCAGCTCGGACAGCAGCAGCGTCTCGGCGACCAGGCCCTGGCCGGCGAAGGCGGCGTCGCCGTGCAGCAGGATGCCCAGCACCTCCTCCCGGCTCTCGTCGGTCGGCGGCGTCTGGCGGCAGCGCTGGATCTGCTTGGCGCGGACCTTGCCGAGCACGACGGGGTTCACGGCCTCGAGATGCGAGGGGTTCGCGGTCAGCGACAGATGCACGACCCGGTCGTCGAACTCGCGGTCCGATGAGGTGCCGAGATGGTACTTCACGTCGCCCGAGCCCTGGACGTCCTCGGGATGGGCGACGTTGCCCTGGAACTCCGAGAAGATCGCCGAGAACGGCTTGCCGATGAAGTTCGCGAGCACGTTGAGGCGGCCGCGATGCGCCATGCCGAGCACGACGTCGCGCAGGCCGAGCTGGCTGCCGCGCTTGAGGACCTGCTCCATCGCCGGCAGCAGCGCCTCGCCGCCGTCCAGGCCGAAGCGCTTGGTGCCGGTGTACTTCTTGTCGAGGAAGCGCTCGAAGACCTCGGCGGCGGTCAGCCGCTCCAGGATCGCCTTCTTGCCGTTGACCGTGAAGTCGGTGTGGTTGCGCGGCCCTTCGATGCGCTCCTGGATCCAGGCCTTCTGGTCCGGGTCCTGGATGTGCATGAACTCGACGCCGATGTTCCCGCAATAGGTCTTCCTCAGCACGTCCATGATCTGGCGGAGCGTGGCGAACTCCATGCCGAGGACGTGGTTGATGAAGATCGGGCGGTCCCAGTCGGCGTCGGTGAAGCCGTAGGTCTTCGGGTCGAGCTCGGGGTGGTAGGTGCGCTTCTCGAGCCCGAGGGGGTCGATGCTCGCCATCAGGTGCCCGCGCACCCTGAAGACCCGGATCAGCATCAGCGCCCGGATGCTGTCGAGCGTCGCCCGGCGGACCTGCTCCTCGCCCAGCCCGTTCAGGGCCTGGTGGCCGGCGGCGGACCCGTTGCCCCGCGTCGCGGCCGGCATCTCCGCCCCGTCGCCGATCACGTTGGACGTGCTCGGCGCCCAGCTCGCCCCGCGCAGCTCGCCCAGAACGGCGCGGGCGTCGTCGTCGAGTTCGGCGAAGAAATCCGCCCAGCTCGGGTCGACGGAGGCGGGATCTTCGAGGTAGCGGGCGTGGAGTTCGGCGATGAAGGTGGCGTTGGGGCCGAAAAGGAAGGAGGTCCGCTCAGACGTGACTGGCATGATTTCGACGCGGGCGTTGTCGCCCGCGCCCTCTCGGTGCGTATGGGGTTGACGTCCTCAGGTGGAAAGCCGGCATCACCCCTTCAAGGTTTTCAGCATCGTGCTGCCCAGGCTGGCCGGGCTGTCCGCCACGACGATGCCCGCGGCCTTCAGCGCCTCGACCTTGAAGTCGGCGGTGTCGTTGCCGCCCGAGATCACCGCGCCCGCGTGACCCATGCGGCGGCCCGGCGGGGCCGTGCGGCCGGCGATGAAGCCGACGACCGGCTTCTTCGTGCGCGACGCCTTCAGGAACTCCGCCCCGCGCACCTCGGCGTCGCCGCCGATCTCGCCGATCATGATGATGCCCTCGGTCTCGGGGTCGTCGAGGAACATCTCCAGGCAGTCGACGAAGTTGGTGCCGTTGACGGGATCGCCGCCGATGCCGATGCAGGTCGACTGGCCGAGGCCCGCCGCCGTGGTCTGGGCCACGGCCTCATAGGTCAGCGTGCCCGAGCGCGAGACGATGCCGATCTTGCCGCGCCGGTGGATGTGGCCGGGCATGATGCCGATCTTGCACGCGTCCGGCGTGATGACGCCGGGGCAGTTCGGGCCGATCAGCCGCGTGCTCGAACCCAGCAGCGCGCGCCTGACCCGGACCATGTCCAGCACCGGGATGCCCTCGGTGATGCACACCACCAGCGGGATCTCGGCGTCGACCGCCTCCAGGATCGCGTCGGCCGCGAACGGCGGCGGGACGTAGATCACGCTGGCGTCGGCCCCGGTGCGCTCGACCGCCTCGGCGACGGTGTCGAACACCGGCAGGTCGAGATGGGTCGTGCCGCCCTTCCCGGGGGTCACGCCGCCGACCATCTTCGTTCCGTAGGCGATCGCCTGCTCGGAATGGAAGGTCCCCTGGGCGCCCGTGAAGCCCTGGCAGATGACTTTGGTTTCGGAATTGACCAGGACCGCCATTTTACGCCGCCTCCTCGACTGCCTTCACGACCTTCTCCGCCGCATCCGCGAGATTGTCCGCGGACAGGATCGGCAGGCCGGACTCCGCCAGTATCTTCTTGCCGAACTCGACGTTCGTCCCTTCGAGCCGGACGACGAGCGGCACGTGCAGCGACACCTCGCGCGCGGCCGCGACGACGCCCTCGGCGATGACGTCGCACCGCATGATGCCGCCGAAGATGTTGACCAGGATGCCCTCGACGTTCGGATCCGACAGGATCAGCTTGAACGCGGTGGTGACGCGGTCGCGCGTGGCGCCGCCGCCGACGTCGAGGAAGTTGGCGGGCGAGCCGCCGTACAGCTTGATGATGTCCATCGTCGCCATGGCGAGGCCGGCGCCGTTGACCATGCAGCCGATGTTGCCGTCGAGCTTGATGTAGTTGAGGCCGTGGCGGGTGGCCTCCAGCTCGGACGCCTCCTCCTCGTCGTGGTCGCGCAGCTCCTCGATGTCCTTGTGGCGGAAGAGCGCGTTGTCGTCGAAGTTCATCTTGGCGTCGAGCGCCAGGATATCGCCGGCGCCGGTCACGACCAGCGGGTTGATCTCGACGATCGAGGCGTCGAGGTCGGCGAAGGCCTGGTACATCGCCAGCATGAACTTCACCGCCGCGCCGACCTGCTTGCCTTCCAGCCCGAGGCCGAAGGCGAGCTGGCGGGCATGGAAGGGCATCATGCCGACGGCGGGGTCGATCGCGACCTTGAGGATCTTCTCGGGGTGCTCGGCGGCCACCTCCTCGATCTCCATGCCGCCCTCCGTCGAGGCCATCACGGTGACGCGCGAGGTGGCGCGGTCGATCAGCAGGCCGAGATAGAGCTCGCGCTTGATGTCGCAGCCCTCCTCGACGTAGATGCGCTTGACCTCCTTGCCGGCGGGGCCCGTCTGCTTGGTCACCAGGACGTGGCCGAGCATCTCGCCCGCGTTCTTCTCGACGTCCTCGACGGACTTGACGACGCGCACGCCGCCCTTGCCCCCGGGATCGTTCCGGAACCGGCCGGCGCCGCGGCCGCCGGCATGGATCTGCGACTTCACGACCCAGACGGGTCCCCCCAGGTCCTTCGCCACCTGCGCTGCCTCGGAGGGCGTATAGGCCACTCCGCCGCGCGGCACGGCGACGCCGTATTTCTTGAGGAGAGTCTTGGCCTGATACTCATGAATGTTCATGGGGCATCCGTCTTTTCTGATGACCTTCGTCCGGTGGGCCGCCCGGCGGGTGGTCCGCGATGGGTCCCCGCGCGCGCCGCTACTGTAGCACCCCGGGGACCGCTATCAACCGGCGTGGCTCGGCCGGCCCTGGCCCGGCCGGCCGCGCGTCAGCCGGCAGCCTTGTCCGCGTCCATCTTCTTGACGACGTCGACGAGGGTCCGGACGGCGTTGACCGAGTGGTCGAACATCTTCTTCTCCTCGGCGTCCATCTCGATCTCGATGATCCGCTCGACGCCGCCGGCGCCGATCACGACCGGCACGCCGACATAGAGGCCGTCGACCCCGTACTGGCCGGTCAGGAAGGCCGCGCAGGGCAGGACGCGCTTCTTGTCCTTGAGATAGCTCTCGGCCATCGAGATCGCCGAGGACGCGGGGGCGTAGAAGGCCGAGCCGGTCTTCAGCAGCTTCACGATCTCCGCGCCGCCGTCGCGGGTGCGCTGCACGATCGCGTCGAGCCGCTCCTGCGTGGTCCAGCCCATCTTCACGAGATCGGGCAGCGGGATGCCGGCGACCGTCGAGTAGCGCACCAGCGGCACCATGGTGTCGCCGTGCCCGCCGAGCACGAAGGCGGTCACGTCCTCGACCGAAACCTTGAACTCGTCGGCCAGGAAATGGCGGAAGCGCGCGCTGTCGAGCACGCCGGCCATGCCGACCACGCGTTCCGCCGGCAGGCCCGAGGCCTCCTGCATCACCCACACCATCACGTCGAGCGGGTTGGTGATCACGATCACGAAGGCGTTCGGGCAGTACTTGCGGATGTTCTCGCCGACCGAGCGGACGACGCCGGTGTTGATGCCGATCAGGTCGTCGCGGCTCATGCCGGGCTTGCGCGGCACGCCGGCCGTCACGATCACGACGTCGGCGCCCTCGATCACGGAGTAGTCGCTGCCGCCCTTCAGCACGGCGTCGAAGCCCTCGACCGGGGCGGCCTGCGCGATGTCGAGCGCCTTGCCCTCCGGGATGCCCTCGGCGATGTCGAACAGGACGATGTCGCCCAGCTCCCTCAAGCCTGCGAGCAGGGCCAGCGTGCCACCGATCTGGCCGGCGCCGACGAGCGCGATTTTCTTGCGTGCCATGAACGTTCCCCAGGTATTGCCGAGCTGATTGACGAGGGGTGAAGGGCCGGCGCCGAGGTCGGGCCGGACGGCCCCCAATCCGCGCGGGTTCGTACCCCGAATCGTATGCGAGGGCAAGGGGAACCGGGCGCCCGCCACCCCCGCGGCACCTCCGGCGGGGGAACGAGGCCGCCATCCGCGACGTTGTCGGTGCACCCGAACCCATTCCGGAGGCGGAAAGAATGAAGCCCGTCACCCTGCTGGCCCTCCTGCTGGCGATGCTGCTGGTGCCGGTGTTGCCGGCCGGCCCCGCGGCCGCACAATCGAGTATGCAGACGGCGAGTATGCAGACGGCGAGTATGCAGACAGCGAGTATGCAGACCGGCGCGCCGGCCGCGGCTCCGACCGGCGCCGCCCGCCTCGCCTGCTGGGCGAACCTGACCCGGCTCAAGGTCTCGATCCCGGCGTGGGAGGAGGCGGAGCCCTGGCCGATCCAGCTTCTCGGCCTCGGGACGTCGGCGACCCAGGCCGACCTTGCGGACCGCGCCTACTGCGCCGCCCTGCTCGACGAGGTCGTGGTGAGCTTCGGAGCGGCCGGAGCGGAATGATTCGCCGCCTCGTGCGGCAGGACGATCTCGAACGCCGTGCCGGGCTCCAGGCTCTCGGCCCGCAGCTTCCCGCCCAGGGCGTCGACCAGCATGCGCACGATGCGCATGCCCAGATTGCCCTCGGCATGCACATCGAAGCCGGGCGGCAACCCGGTGCCGGCATCGGCGATGCGCAGCGTCAGCCCGCCCCCCTCGTCCCGGAGCAGGACCCGGACCGGTCCCCCGGTAACTGACCCCGTGGCCGGATAAGCGTGCTTCAGGGCGTTGGTCACGAGCTCGTTCACGACCAGGCCGACGGAAAGCGCGGCGTCGTTGGACAGCCGGGCCGCCGGCGCCCCGCAGACGAACTCGACCGGCGCCCGCGTCGCCTCGGCGAGGCCGCGCACGAGATGGTCGAGATACTCCGCCAGCTCGACCCCATCCGACCCTTCTCCCCGTTGCAGGCTCCGGTGCAGGAGGGCTACCGCCTCGACCCGCCCGCGCGCCTCGGCGAGCTGGGCGCGCACGGTCGCGTTCCGGGTCAGGCCCGCCTGCAGATCCAGAAGGTTGCCGACGAGCTGGAGCGAATTCTTGACCCGATGGTCGATTTCCCGGATCAGCAGCTCCTTCTGGTCGAGCAGGGTGTCCTTCTCGGTCAGCAGAAGGGCGAGCCGTTCGCGGTAGCGGTCCTCGACCGCCGCCCAGGCGAGCCAGCGCCGCGCGCCCAGGGCGAGCGCCAGCAGCGCCACGCCACCGCCGAGGACATAGGGCAGCAGACCGTCGATCCAGGCGTCGACGACCCCGGCCACGGGCGTGCCGACGATGGCGTAGTAGGGATAGGCGCCGACCCGCCGCACCTTCACCAGGTGGCGGACGCGGTCGGGCAGGACGGCGCGCAGGCCGTAGCCGGCCGCGGCCGGTTCCAGGACCGCGACGACGTCGGGCGCCAGGGTCTCGCCGGGGTCGGGCCCACCCGGGCGGCCCGGTTCGCGCAGGATCACCCGTCCGTCGGCATGCGCCCAGATGAAGGTCGTGCCCTCGGCGAGCGCGTGCCCACTGTAGGTGCTGCCGACGATGCCGGGCTCGAACGAGACCGCCGCCACGCCGTCGAACCCCCCGGCCGCGTCCGGCACGCGCCGGCTCATCGTGAACATCGGCGTCGTATCGTGCAGGTCGCGCAACAGCCCGGAGATGTGGAGGCCGCTCTTGCCGTCCCGGTGCCGGCCGAAATAGCCCCGGCCGGCGACGTTCAGGTCGACCGGCCCCTCGATGCTGGTCGCGCGGACGTCGCCCCGCGCGTCGAAGAGATGGAGCCGGAAGCTCTCTGGCAGCAACGCGCGGAGATGCCGCAGTTCCGCGCCGGCCCCGACCCGGGCATCCGGATCGTCCCAGTCGGTTTCGCGGGCCAGATCGACCATCTGGACGAGCAACAGGTCGGCGGAGTGGACGAGCCGCTCGATGTCGCGCGCCATCAGGGCGACGTCCGCCTCCGTCCGGGCCAGGTGGCGCTCGAAGGTGAGATGATATCCGCGCCACGCCAGTACCGCCGCCAGCCCGCCCAGGACCGCGATCGAGGCGATCAGGGCCATGCGCAGATGGTCGCGCAGACGGCTCCTTCGTACCGCCCGGCCGCCACCGCCGTCCAAGGACCCAGCCATCGCGTTCGTCATCTCCGCCAGGCGGCAATCCATGGCATTCTAGAGATCCCGGCCCGCCGACCGTGAGCGCAAAAAATACCCGCGTATTCCCGATCGATTGGGATGCGGCTCCCGGCCGCGCCGCCGGGGGCCACCACCGCCGGCGGCATCGGTGCTATGATGCCCGGTGCCGTCCCGGACGGACGGCGCCCACGACGGGGAGACGGGGATCGTGCCTTTCGCGTTCGACGTGCTGCCGATGGCCTTGGGAGCGCTGCTCGGAGCGGTTGCCGTGGGGCTGGCCTGGCTGGTCGCGGGCCCGGACCGGGGCGCCGACCGCCAGCGGCTGCTGGCGGAGCTCGACTTCGCCGAGCGCCAGCTCGACGACCTGCGCGAGGAGCTCGGCGTGCGCGACCGGCTCCTGGCCGACCTGAACCGGGCGGTCACGGCCGAGACCGAGCGGCGGTCCGGCGCGGAGGAACGCGCGCGCCGCGCCGCCGAGACGGAACGCGAGCTGGAGGGTGCCCGCACGGAGACTACCCGCCTGGGCGCGCGCGTCGCGGAGATGACGGCGCTGCTCGACCGGGAACGGAGCCTGGGCGTGGAGCGCCTGGCCCTGCTCGAGCAGGCGGAGACCCGGCTGGCCGATGCCTTCAAGGCGCTTTCGGCCGAAGCGCTCCAGCGCAACAACCAGAACTTCCTGGAGCTCGCGAAGGCGACGCTCGGCACTTTCCAGGAGGGAGCCCGCGGCGACATGGACAAGCGCCAGCAGGCGATTGCGGAGATGATCGCGCCGGTGCGCCGGTCGCTGGACGAGGTCGACCGCCAGATCCAGCAGATAGAGAAGGAGCGGGCCGGCGCCTACGAGGGCCTGAAGCAGCAGGTGTCGTCGCTGATGGAGACGCAGCGGGAGCTGCGCCTGGAGACGTCCAACCTCGTGCGCGCGCTGCGCTCGCCGATCGCCCGGGGCCGGTGGGGCGAGATTCAGCTCCGCCGGGTCGTCGAGCTGGCGGGCATGCTCGACCATTGCGACTTCCGCGAACAGGCGAGCGTCGACACCGAGACCGGGCGCCTGCGGCCGGACATGATCGTCAGCCTGCCCGGCGCCAAGACGATCGTGGTCGATTCCAAGGCGCCGGTGGAGGCCTATCTGGACGCGGTCGGCGCCACGGACGACACGGTGCGGCGGGACGCCATGGTCCGCCACGCCCGCCACGTCCGCGAGCACCTGAAGCAGCTCGGCGCCAAGGCCTACTGGGACCAGTTCCGCGACAGCCCGGAGTTCGTCGTGCTGTTCCTGCCCGGCGAGAACTTCTTCAGCGCAGCGCTGGAGCACGACCCGGCGCTGATCGAGGCCGGCATCGACAACGGCGTCATCCTCGCCACGCCGACCACCCTGATCGCGCTGCTGCGCGCCGTCGCCTATGGCTGGCGCCAGGAAAAGCTCGCGCACAACGCCCACGAGATCAGCGCGCTCGGCGCCGAGCTGTACAAGCGGCTCGCGGACCTCGGCGGCCACATGGACCGCCTGGGCTCGCGCCTCGCCGAGGCGGTCGGCTCCTACAACCGCGCGGTCGGCACGCTGGAGAGCCGGGTACTGGTGAGCGCGCGGCGCTTCCGCGACCTTCACGCCACCCCTGGCGGCGCCGAGATGCCGGAACCGGCCCAGGTCGACCAGGCCCCCCGGCTGCTGCAGTCGCCGGAGCTGCGGCCCGTCCCCGAACCGGCGGATTGACCTCCCGGGTCCGGAGGTGCCGCCGGCACCCGAACGGCACCGCTTGACGGGCGGCGCCGCAATCCATATCTGGTCAGGTCCGAACAGAAACTGTCCGACCCCGGCCGACGGCATCCCATGGCGACCCTCCCGATCCTGATCGCACCCGACCCGCTCCTCAAGCGGAAGGCACAGCCCGTGGAGCGGGTGGACGAGCATGTCCGCAAGCTGATGGAGGACATGCTCGAGACGATGTACGCGGCGCCGGGGATCGGCCTCGCCGCCCCTCAGGTCGGCGTGCTCGATCGCATCATCGTCGTGGACGTCGCCGACAAGGGCGAGCCGCCGGCGCCGCTGCGCCTCGCCAACCCGGAAATCCTCTGGTTCTCGGAGGAACTGGCCCAGTCCAACGAGGGCTGCCTGTCCCTGCCCGAGCACTACGCCGACGTCGTCCGGCCGCGCGCCGTCCGCGTGCGCTATCTCGACGAGACCGGCGAGAGCCGCGAGATCGAGGCGGATGGCCTGCTCGCGACCTGCCTGCAGCACGAGATCGACCATCTCGACGGCGTGCTGTTCGTGGACCACCTGTCGATGCTCAAGCGCAACATGATCATGCGCAAGCTCCAGAAGCAGAAGAAGGTCAATGCCTGACCGCGGCGCCGGACGCCGCGTCGCCACCTCGCCGCAGCACGAGCGGATCTTCTCGGTCCCCCGCTATTACGACGTCGCCTTCGGCTACCGCGACTTCGTCGCCGAATGCGACTTCCTGTGCGAGACGGCCGCCCGCAGGCTGGGCCGCGCGCCCACCTCGGCGGTGGAACTCGCCGCCGGCCCCGCCAACCATGCGGTCGAGCTGGCGCGTCGCGGGATCGCCGCCCATGCGCTCGACCGCGAGCCGGAGATGGTCCGCTACGGCTGCGACAAGGCCGCGGCGGCCGGCGTCGCGCTCGACTACCGCCTGGGAGACATCACCGGGCTGGCGCCCTGGTCCGGGATCGACGTCGCGCTGCTGCTGCTGGGATCGGCCGGCAGCCTGCTGACGCTCGACGACGGCCTCGCCTGCCTGACGGCGACGGCCGCCTCCCTCGCTCCCGACGGCCTGCTGTTCCTGGAGCTGCCGCATCCCCGCAGCCTGTTCGGCGACGACGAGGGCACGGAAGCCGGCTGGGAAGTGACCGGAGACGGCCTGCGGGTGCGCGTGCGCTGGGGCGCCGAGGACGACCGCTTCGACCCCGTCGGCCAGGTCGGCGAGGTCACGACGACCTTGACGGTGTGGGACCAGGGCCGCAAGAAGGTGATCCGCGACCGCGCGCTGCAGCGGCGCTGGACCGCCCAGGACCTGATCGCCCTCGCCCGGCTGAGCGGACGCTTCGAGATCGTCGCCTGGTACGGCGCCCTCGACGCCGCGATCCCGATCGACGACGCGGAGCAGGCCTGGCGCATGGTCCTGGCGATGCAGCGCACCGCGCCGCCCCGATGACCGGCCCGAGATGACCTGCCCGAGATGAGCCGCCCGACATGACCCGCCTGCGCCTTGCCTATATGGGCACGCCCGACTTCGCGGTCCCCGGCCTCGCCGCCCTGGTCGAGGCGGGGCACGAGGTCGCCTGCGTCTACAGCCAGCCGCCGCGGCCGGCCGGGCGCGGCCACCGGGTCCAGCCCTCGCCGGTCCACCGCTTCGCCGAGGCCCGCGGCATTCCCGTCCGCACGCCGCGCACCCTGCGCGCGCCGGAAGAGCAGGAGGCGTTCCGCGCGCTCGGCCTCGACGTCGCGGTGGTCGCCGCCTACGGGCTGATCCTGCCGAAGCCGATCCTGGAAGCACCCCGTCTCGGCTGCGTCAACGTCCACGGCTCGCTTCTGCCCCGCTGGCGCGGCGCCGCGCCGATCCAGCGCGCGATCCTCGAAGGCGACGAGGAGACCGGGATCACGATCATGCAGATGGACGAAGGGCTAGACACCGGCGCGATGCTGCTCCGCGAAGCGGTGCCGATCGGCCCCCGGACAACGGCGTCCGACCTGCACGACGTCCTCGCCGACCTGGGAGCGGAGCTGGTGGTGCGCGCCCTCGACGGGCTCGCCGCCGGCACCCTGCCGGCGGTCCCCCAACCCGCCGACGGGGTCACCTACGCGGCCAAGCTGAACCGGGACGAAGGGCGGATCGACTGGACACGCCCCATGGCCGCGATCGACCGCCAAGTCCGCGCCCTCGACCCCTGGCCGGGCGTCTGGTTCGAGGCGGGCGGCGAGCGGGTCAAGGTCCTGGCCGTGGAGCCGGTGCCCGACGCCCCGCGCGCCCGGCCGGGCACCGTCCTCGACGACCGGCTGACGATCGCCTGCGGCGACGGCGCGGTGCGCGCGGTGCGGGTCCAGCGCGCCGGCAAGGCGCCGGTCGACGGCGCCGCGTTCCTGCGCGGCTTCCGGCTTCCGGAAGGCGGCGTGCTGGCGTCGCCATGACGCGCTGGAAGCTTCTGGTCGAATACGACGGCCGGCCCTATGTCGGATGGCAGCGGCAGGACAACGGACCGTCGGTCCAGCAGGCGATCGAGGACGCGATCGCCCGGTTCTCGGGCACGGCGGTGACGCTGCATGCGGCCGGGCGCACCGATGCCGGCGTCCACGCCTATGGCCAGACCGCTCATTTCGATATCGAAAAGGATGTGACCGCGCGCGCGGTGCGCGACGCGATCAATCAGCACCTGCGGCCGCAGCCGATCGCCGTGCTGACGGCCGAGCCGGTCGGGCCGGAGTTCCACGCGCGCCTGTCGGCCCGCCAGCGCGGCTATCTCTACCGCGTCGTCAACCGGCGGGCCCCGCTGGCGCTCGGGCAGGGGCGCGCCTGGCACATGCACCGCCCGCTCGACGCGGACGCGATGCACGCGGCGGCGCAGGTCCTGGTCGGCCATCACGACTTCACGTCGTTCCGCGCCAGCCAGTGCCAAGCGAAGTCGCCGCTGAAGACCCTGGACCGGCTGGACGTCCTGCGGGACGGAGAGGAGATCCGGATCGTCGCCCGCGCGCGCTCCTTCCTGCACCACCAGGTCCGCAACATGGTCGGCACGCTGGCCCTGGTCGGCGAGGGCAAGTGGACGGCGGACCGGCTGCGCGCCGCCCTCGACGCCCGGGACCGGTCGGCGGCCGGGCCGACCGCGCCGCCGGACGGGCTCTACTTCACCGACGTCGTGTACTGATCGCCTGCCGCGTGGAACCGCGTCTCAGAGCATGCCGCCGGCGACCGCCTGGATCGTCATCGCCATCGTGAGGGAGAAGGCGACGACCAGCGCCGCGGTGGCACCCGGGACCTCCAGCACGGTACGGGCCACGAACCACTCGTAGGCGAGGACGAACAGTCCCGAGCCGAGCAGCACGCCGCCGCCGACGGGGTCCGGGACCAGCCCGGATTCCGCGAGCGCCGACGCCGGCAGGAACACCACCGACTGGACGATCTGCGACCAGTTGTGGGCGGTGACGAAGACGAAATAGCGGTCGGCGCGCCTGATCAGCCGCGAGATGCCGTGCATCGCCAGCGGGAACACGGTCCAGGCCAGCACGTAGGCGAGACCGGTGACCACCAGGAAGCGTCCCAGGCTCGGTCCGGCCTCGTCGGCGGGGTCGAGGGCCAGCAGCGCCAGGACCAGCCACACCGGGGCGAGCAGCACCGCGACCCGGAACGACCGCAGGGCCGCCTCCGGCGTGCGCTCGAAGAAGACCACGCCTACGGGATCGAAGAGGGCCAGCCGCCACGCGCCGTAGATGGCGTTGGCGGCCTCGCGCAGGTCGATGCTCACTCCGGTCCCGCCTTCGTGCCGACGAAGACCGCGCGCAGAACCTCCGCGTAGATGTCGGCCAGCCGCTCCAGGTCCGCGACGGCCACGTGCTCGTCCACCTTGTGCATGGTCCGGCCGACCGCCCCGAACTCGACCACGGGGCAGTGGGCCCGGATGAAGCGGGCGTCGGAGGTGCCGCCGGTGGTGCTGAGCTCCGGCCGGCGTCCGGTCACGCGCTCGACCGCGCCGGCGACGACGTCGCTCAAGGGGCCGGGCTCGGTGATGAACGCCTCGCCCGAGACGCGGAAGCTCAGCTCGTGGGCGCCGCCCACCCGCTCGCACACCGCGCGGACCCAGTCCATCAGCGCCTGCGAGTCGTGGAGGTCGTTGAAGCGGATGTTGAAGCTGGCCCGGCCCACGGCCGGGATCACGTTGACGGCGGGATTGCCGACGTCGATCGTCGTGATCTGCAGCGAGGACGGGGGGAAGTGCCTGCTGCCCTCGTCGAGCGGCCGCTCGGTCAGCCCGGCCAGCATGCGCACGAGGCGCGGGAGCGGGTTGTCGGCGAGGTGGGGATAGGCGACATGGCCCTGCGCGCCGCGGACCGCGAGATGGCCGGTCAGGCTGCCCCGCCGGCCGATCTTCATCATGTCGCCCAGCACGGCCACGTTGGTCGGCTCGCCGACCAGACAGGCGTCGATCCTCTCGCCGCGTTCGGCCAGCCAGTCCAGCACCTTGCGCGTGCCGTTGATCGCCATCCCCTCCTCGTCGCCGGTGATCAGCAGGCTGATCGAGCCGGAGGGCCGGCCGTGGAGCGCCAGATGGCGGGCGATCGCCGCGACGAAGGCGGCGATCGCCCCCTTCATGTCGGTCGCGCCCCGGCCGAGCAGCAGGCCGTCCCGGACGGTCCCGGCGAAGGGATCGAAGGACCAGGCCGAGGGGTCGCCGGGCGGGACGACGTCGGTGTGGCCGGCGAAGCAGAAGTTCGGCGCGCCGCTGCCCAGCCGGGCGTAGAGGTTGTCGACCGGGTCGGTCCCCGCCTCCTCGAAGCGCAGCCGATGGCAGGCGAAGCCCAGATCCTCGAGCGCGCGGGCCAGCACGCCGATGGCCCCGGCGTCGCCCGGGGTCACGCTCGGACAGCGGATCAGCTCGCCCGCCAGCGCGACCGCGTCCGTACCCATGTCCCGAGTCCTCAATCCCGCAGCAGGTCGTTGATCGAGGTCTTGGCGCGGGTCCTCTCGTCGACGCGCTTCACGATCACGGCGCAGTAGAGCCCGGGGCCCTGGCTGCCGTCGGGCAGCGGCCGGCCGGGCATGGTCCCCGGGACCACGACCGAATAGGCCGGGACGCGCCCGATGAAGACCTCGCCGGTCATGCGGTCGACGATCTTGGTCGAGGCGCCGAGATAGACGCCCATGGAGAGCACCGAGCCCTCCTCCACGACGACCCCCTCGGCGACTTCCGAACGCGCGCCGATGAAGCAGTTGTCCTCGATGATCACGGGATTGGCCTGCAGCGGCTCCAGGACGCCGCCGATCCCGGCGCCGCCGGAGATGTGCACGTTGCGGCCGATCTGGGCGCAGGAGCCGACGGTGGCCCAGGTGTCGACCATGGTCCCCCGCTCGACCCGGGCGCCGACGTTGACGAAGCTCGGCATCAGCACGACGCCGGGGGCGATGAAGGCCGAGCGGCGGACGACGCAGTTCGGCACCGCGCGGAAGCCGGCGGCGCGAAAGCGCGCGTCGTCCCAGCCCGCGAACTTGGACGGCACCTTGTCGAACCAGGAGGCGCCGCCGAAGGCCGGGTCGTCCGGCCCGCCAGGCATCAGCGCGTTGTCGTAGAGGCGGAACGACAGCAGCACCGCCTTCTTGAGCCACTGGTGGACCCGCCAGGCGCCGTCGACCTTCTCGGCGACGCGCAGCGAGCCGTCGTCGAGACCGGCGAGCGCCTTCTCGACCGCATCGCGCACGGGGCCGGCGGTAGCCGGAGAAAGCCCGTCGCGGGCTTCCCAGGCGGCATCGATCGCGGACTGGAGGTCGGAGGTCATGGTCTGGCGCCGTCGCAGGGGGTGGCAGGAAGCCCGCCGAACATGTCGGGCCGAGGGGAGGCTGTCAACTGTCGGACTGCAACCCGCCGGCCAAGGCCGACAGCCAGGCGACGAGGTCGTCCGTGACATGGTGGATGTGCCGGCCGGCCCCCACCCCGCCACGGTCGGGGCGCGCCCAGTCGGCCTCGCTCGCGACCCACACGGTGGTCATCCCCAGCGCCGCGGCGGGCACCAGGTTGCGGGCGATGTCCTCGACCATCACCGCCTCGGCCGGGTCGACGCCGAAGCGCGCCACCATGTCGCGGTAGGGACGCGGGTCCGGCTTCGGGACGTAGCCGGCGGCGACGATGTCGAAGATCGCCTCGAAGCGGTCCCGGCAGCCCAGCCGGTCCAGCACGTTGTGCGCATGCGCGACCGAGCCGTTGGTGTAGATCAGCCTGCGGCCGGGCAGCCGCGACAGCGAAAGAGCGAGGTCCGGCGTCGGGTCGACCGGCGAGACGTCGATGTCGTGGACGTAGTCGAGGAACGCGACCGGATCGACGTCGTGCTCGGTCATCAGGCCACGCAGCGTCGTGCCGTGGCTCTGGAAGAGGTGCTTCTGCATTGCGCGCGCCTCCTCCCAGGGCAGGTCGAACCGGGCCGAGATGAACTCGGTCATGCGCCGGGACACCTGGGTGAACAGGTCGCACGCCGCGGGATAGAGCGTGTTGTCGAGGTCGAAGATCCAGACCCGGACATGCGAGAAGGCCGCCGGGTCCGGGGTTCTCGTCGAGGGGGGAAGTACCGTCATGCCGGGAAGGATGGAGCGCGCACGCGCCGGGGGCAAGGCCCGAACCGCGGGACGGGCCGCCCGCCCTGGCATCGCCGCATTCGCCTCGCCATATGGAACGGCCCACCATGTTCGGACGAGGAACGGCTTCATGCGCAACGCGCTTTTCGGATGGCTGGTCGGATTGCTGGGGCTGGCGGCCGCCGCGACCGGCGGAGCGGCGATGGCGGACCCGGCGGCCGAGGCGATGATCGGCGAGACCTTCGTCGCGGCGCGCACCGCGCTCCAGGACCGGGACGGCGCGGCGGCGGTCGCGACGCTGTCGCGCGCGACGCGCGAGCGGGTCGATGACATCCGCGCCGCGGCGCTGGCGGGGACGCGCGCCGCACTCGCTCCCCTCTCGCCGGCCGAACGGTTCGCGGCGCTCGGCCTGCGCCACCACATGACGCCGGCCGAAATCCGTGGGCGCGACGCCGCCGGTCTGGCCGAGCACGCGCTCGCCCAGGGCTGGCTCGGCCCGAACATCATCAGTCAGGCGGGGCTGGGCCGGGTCTCGGTGAGGGGCGACCGGGCAACCGGCACGCTGGTGGTCGACGGCCAGCCGGTGCTGATCCCGGCCGGCTTCGTGCGCGAGGACGGCGCGTGGAGGATCGATCTCGACCAGACGCTCGCGGTGGCCGACGCGCTGATCGGCACCACGGCGGCGCTGTCGAAGAAGACCGAGGACGAGGTCGTCTCGGAGCTGCTGCTCCGGCTGTCCGGGCGGCCGGTGGCGCCGCTGCGGTAAAGCGGGGTCGGAGCGGCCGAATCGGGAGCGGCTACTCCCGGCTGATCATCGTGCCGACGCCGCCCTCGGTGAAGATCTCGAGCAGCAGCGCGTGGGGGACGCGGCCGTCGAGGATGACGGCCGCGTCCACGCCCTGCTCGACCGAAGATATGCAGGTCTCGATCTTCGGGATCATGCCGCCGGTGATCGTGCCGTCGCCCATGCAGCGCCGGGCGTCGTCGAGCGACAGGTGCGGGATCAGCGTCTTCTGCTTGTCGAGCACGCCCGGCACGTCGGTCAGCAGGAAGAAGCGCGCGGCCCCCAGCGCCCCGGCGATGGCGCCGGCCGCCGTATCCGCGTTGATGTTGTAGGTCTCGCCGCTGCGCCCCAGCCCGATCGGGGCGATCACCGGGATCACCTCGCTGTCCTCGAACATCTCGATGATCTCGGGATTGATCTGGTAGGGCTCCCCGACGAAGCCGAGGTCCAGGATCTTCTCGATGTTGCTGTCGGGGTCGCGCGTGGTCCGGCGCAGCCGGCGGGCGATGATCAGGTGGCCGTCCTTGCCGGACAGCCCGACCGCGGTGCCGCCCTGGTTGTTGATGGCGGTCACGATCTGCTTGTTGATCGATCCCGACAGCACCATCTCGACGACCTCGACCGTGTGCTTGTCGGTGACCCTGAGGCCGTCGATGAAGCTGCTCTGGATCTTGAGCCGGTCGAGCATCTGGCCGATCTGCGGGCCGCCGCCATGCACGACGACGGGATTGATCCCGACCTGCTTCAGCAGGACGACGTCCTGCGCGAACAGGTCCGCCAGGCGCTCGTCGCCCATGGCGTGGCCGCCGTACTTCACGACGAAGGTCTTGCCGGCGTGCCGGCGCATGTAGGGCAGCGCCTCGGACAGGATCCGGGCCTTGGCCAGCAGTTCTTCCTGGGACACGGTGGGGGATTCGCCTGTGGAGTCCGACATGGGCCGGGACTCTAATCGAAAGGCAACCTGCGATCTAGTGCGTGTTGACGGGCTGCCGCCGGTCGGCCGTGACGAAACGGCCGCCCGGCACCAGCACGCGCGTCCGGTGCCCGCGCTCCGCCGGAAGCTCCTCCACCTCGGCCTCGATCTGGCTCGCCAGAGCCTGGACGAGCATGGTGCCGATGCCGCCGGTCTCCTGGCCGCCCCGCATCCCGATCCCGTCGTCCGCGACCGTGAGCGCGACCCGCCCGTCCTCCATGGGCGCCAGCCGGATCGAGAGGCGCCCGCCGCGGCCTTCGGGGAAGGCGTGCTTGAGGCTGTTGGAGATCAGCTCGTTCGCGACCAGGCCGAGCGGGATGGCGGTGTCGAGGTCGCAGGCGAGCGGCGCCACCGCCAGGTCGAGGACGATCCGCTCGGGATCGCCGTCCATCGCGAGCAGGCCCAGCGCCAGCTCGGGAAGCTGGCGGCCCAGGTCGATATGGGCGAAGTCGTTCGAGGAGTAGAGCTGCTGGTGGATGCGCCCCATCACGACGATGCGCGAGCTGATCGCCTCGATCCGGGCGCGCATCGCGGGGTCGCGCAGCTGGAGGGCTTCGAGCTGGAGCAGGCTCCACAGGCCCTGGAGATTGTTCTTCACCCGGTGGTGGACCTCGCGCAGCAGCGTCTCCTTCTCGGCCAGGGAGGCGCGCAGGCGGTCCTCGGCGAGCCTGCGGTCCGTGACGTCCATCATGGTGCCGACCAGCCGCACGGGCCGGCGCTGCCCACCCTCGCCCTCGAAGAAGGCCAGCCCCTGGGCGGCGATCCAGCGCATGCCGTCGCCCGGCAGGCGGACCCGGAACTCGACCGCGTAGTCGCCGCCGCTGCCGGGATCGGTCGCGGCCTGGATCGCGTCGTCCACGATCCCGGCGTCGTCGGGGTGCAGGCGGGACCGGAACAGCGGGTCCGTGACCTCGACGCCCGGCGGCAGCCCGAACAGCGCCTTGGCGCGCTCCGACCAGGTGACGCGCGCCGTCGTCAGGTCGATGTCCCACGTGCCGAGGCCGACCCCTTCGGTCGCGATGCGGGCCAGCTCGTTGCTGGCCGCGACCGCCCGCGTCATGCTGGCCAGCGCCAGCTCCGCCTCGCGCCGGACCGTGATGTCGAGGCAGACGCCGATCAGGCCGGCGAACCGCCCGTCGGCATCGGGATACGGCGTCGCGCGGTTCAGCGTCCAGCGCCAGGCGCCGTCGGCCCGGCGCGTCCGGTACTCGTACTCGTAGGCGGTGCGGCTCCTCACCGCCTCGGTCTCGGCCCGCAGGAGCCCGGCCCTGTCGTCGGGATGGATCGCCGACATCCACCCGCCCGAGGCCATGGCTTCCTCGGAAAGCCCCGTGAACTCCCGCGAGAGGCGGTTGGTGAATACCGTCAGCCCGCTCGCGTCGGTCATGTAGACCATGGCCGGCAGGGCGTCGGCGAGGCGCCGGAAATGACGCTCCCTCGCCTCCAGCTCCGTCTCGGCGCGCTTGCGGACGGTGATGTCGTTGAACACCGTCAGCAGCGCGACGCCGTCCCCGCACGAGATCCGGTTCGTCGAGATCAGCGCCCAGAGCGGCGTGCCGTCGGTGCGGCGCAGCAGGACCTCGTATCCCTGCACGGCTCCCCGGCTGCGGACCGCCTCCACGAAGCGGTCCCGGTCCTCGCCGTCGCGATAGAAGCGGCGCGCGTCGAGCCGGGCGAGGCCGACGTTCTCGACGCCCACCGCCGTGCGCAGCAGCCCGTTGGCATGGACGATCCTGCCGTTCTCCGGTTCCGTCAGCAGGGCGGGAAGGGGCAGCAGGTCGACGAGGGCGGCAAGCTGCCGCCGCTGGGGTGGCGGCTGCCGCCCACTGGTGGTCAGGCTGCGCACGAGCGCGGCGAAATCCCAGGGACCCGGCCGGGAACCGAGGAAGGCGTCGATGCCGGCATCGAACTCGGCCTCCCGGTCGGCCTCGACGCCGCCGACCGCGACGAGCGTGGCGCCGGCACCCAGCCGGCCGCGCAGATCCCGGACCAGGGCTGGCCGCGGCGCGCCGGGTGCCGGCCCGAGGACAACCAGATCCGGCGCGGCGGCGCCGGCCGCCTCCACCGCCTCCGGCCCGCCGGCGATCCCCGCCAGGGTCGCGCCGGGCACGCCGCCGATCGCGGCGGCGCGACCGGCGCGCTCGGGGCCGGGACATTCGAGGAGCAGGAACCTGGTCCACGACAGCCGGAAATCCGTGCGTATGCGATGAGCCAGTCGTAAACCTTTGCCCCGCCGGCCGGAAGCACCCCAAAGGAGATAGGCTCCTCAGGCCGCCAGCGCGGCCATGCTTCTCAGGCCGCTAGCGCGGCCATGCTTCTCAGGCCGCTAGCGCGGCTATGCTCGCACGCAGCTCGGCGATCCCCATCCCCTTCTCGGCGCTGGTGACGGCGACCTCGGGATGGGCGCCGGGATGCTTCTTCAGCGCGCCCATGGTGGCCTCGACGACGGCGTCGAGTTCCTCGCGCTTCATCTTGTCCGCCTTGGTCAGGACCACCTGGTAGGGCACGGCGGCCTGGTCGAGCATCTTCATCGTCTCGTCGTCGTTGGGCTTGATGCCGTGGCGCGAGTCGACCAGCAGGCACACGCGCCGGAGCGTGACCCTGCCCTTCAGGTAGCTGCGCACCAGCGCCGTCCAGGCCTCGACCTTCGTCTTGGACTCACGCGCATAGCCGTAGCCCGGCATGTCGACCAGGATCAGGCGGCCGCCGAGATTGAAGAAATTGATCTGCTGCGTCCGGCCCGGCGTGTTCGACGTGCGCGCGAGCGTCTTGCGCCCGGTCAGCGCGTTCACCAGGCTCGACTTGCCGACGTTGGAGCGCCCGGCGAAGGCGAGTTCGGGAAGGCTGGCCTCCGGAAGCTCCGACAGCTTGGACGCGCCCCAGACGAAGTCGCAGGCCTGCGCGAACAGGAGCCGCCCGGTCTCGATCGCGTCCGGGTCGGCATCGGCGAGCAGGCTCGGCCTGATCTCTCGGGTCATGGCGCTCGACTCCTGGAAAGACGAGCGCCGCCGGGGGCGTTCCCGGCGGCGAGGTCGTCGAAGAAACGGCGGGCGGCGAGGTCAGGTGACCTTGACCCCCATGCGCCGCATGATCACCCATTGCTGCAGGATCGACAGCGTGTTGTTCCACGCCCAGTAGATCACCAGCCCCGCCGGGAAGCTCGCCAGCATGAAGGTGAAGACGAAAGGCAGGGCCATGAACACGCGCGCCTGGATCGGGTCGGGCGGCGCCGGGTTCAGCTTCTGCTGCAAGTACATCGTGATGCCCATGATGATCGGCCAGACGCCGATCGTCAGCATCGCCGGCGTATCCCAGGGTATCAGCCCGAACAGGTTGAAGACCGAGGTCGGGTCGGGGGCCGACAGGTCCTGGATCCAGCCGAAGAACGGCGCGTGCCGCATCTCGATGGTGACGAACAGCACCTTGTAGAGCGCGAAGAACACCGGGATCTGGATCAAGATCGGCAGGCAGCCGCTGACGGGATTGGCCTTCTCGCGCTTGTAGAGGGCCATGATCTCCTGGCTCATGCGCTCGCGGTCGTTGCCGTAGCGCTCGCGGATCTTGACCATCTCGGGCTGGAGGGCCTTCATCTTGCTCATCGCCCGATAGCTCTTGTTGGCCAGCGGGAAGAAGACGAGCTTGACGAAGACCGTGAACACCAGGATGGCGACGCCGAAATTCCCGAACAGCCGGCCCAGGAAGTCGAGAGCGTAGAAGAACGGCTTAGTCAGGAAGTAGAACCAGCCGAAATCGATGGCACGGTCGAAGTTGGTGATGCCGTACTGCTCGGCATAGGCGTCCAGCAGCCGCACCTGCTTCGCGCCGGCGAAGAGGCGGGTCGTGTACTCGGTCGACCCTCCGGGCGCCACTTCCTTGACGGTCCCCAGCGTGTCGACCTGGTAGCGGTCCTGCCCGTCGCGCGCGCTGCGCAGGAAGCGGGTCTCCACGGCCTCGTCCTGCGGCGGCACCAGCGAGACGAGCCAGTACTTGTCCGTGATGCCGATCCAGCCGCCGACCGTATCGTTCTCGACCGGCGCACCGGTCTCGAGGTCCTCGTAGTCGATCTCCTGCAGCCGGCCGTCGACGACGCCGAGCGGGCCCTCATGCAGGATGTAGTAGCCGGACGTCTCCGGCGTGCCCTGGCGCGACACGAAGCCGTAGGGGAACAGGCGGACGGTCTCGCCGCTCCGGTTGAACACCCGCTGGGTCACCGTGAACATGAAGTTCCGGTCGACCGAGATCGTCTTCTCGAAGACCAGCCCCTGGCCGTTGTCCCAGCGCATGGTGATCGGGCTGTCGGGCGTCAGCGGGCCGCCCTCGACGTTCCAGGCCGTGTCCGGGCCGGGCAGCGGCACGGTCGTGCCCTCGCCGCCGACCCAGCCGAACTCCGCGTAGTAGGGGTTCGGGGCGCGCGGCGGCGACAGCAGGACGATCTCCGGGCTGCCGGGCTCGACCGTGACGTGGTAGTCGGCCAGCGTCAGGTCGTCGATGCGCCCGCCGGTCGCCGAGATCGACCCGTGCAGGCGCGGCGTGTCGATCCGGATCCGGTTCTCCGCGGTCGCCGAGACCACCCCCTCGCGGTCGAGCGGGGCGCCCGGGGCCGCGGCGCCGGGAACCGCGCCGGGCGCGAGCGGCGCACCCGGCTGCGGGAGCGTCTGCTCGGTCGCCTGCTGACGGGCGACCTCGGCCTGCCGCTGCTCCATGCGCGGAATTTCGTACAGGAACTGGAAGCCCAGCAGGATGGCGATCGAGAGCAGGATCGCCAGAAGGAGGTTGCGCTGGTCGGTCATGGGGGTCCCGGTCTTTTAGTCCCTGGCAGCGGGAACGGAGCGTGCGAGACGTCCCATCCCGGCCATCCTGGCGTGGAGCTGGCCGCCGCGGCGGCAATTCATGGCGACATCTAAGGTGCGGCGTCGCCGAATGCACGAAGTTCTTCGCGGCGGCCGGCAGGCCCCCGGCGGTCCCGGTCCGGCCCGGGCGGCACCGGGTCGTATCCCGACCCGCCCCAGGGATGGCACCGGGCGACCCGCGCCACCGCCAGCCCGGTTCCGCGCAGGGCGCCGTGGCGCTCCAGCGCCTCCTTGGCGTAGGCGGAGCAGGTCGGCAGGTAGCGGCAATGCCGGCCCACGAAGGGGGAGAGCGTCCACTGGTACAGCGTGACCAGGAGGTGCAGGCCACGGGCGAGAGGGCTCATGACGCGCTCCCCTCGCGTGCCGCGCCCAGGCGCCTCAGCCCGGTTTCCAGGTCCTGCCTGAGGTCGTCGAAGCCGCGCGACAGCGTCTGCGCGCGGGCGATGACGACGATGTCGTGGCCTGGTGCGGCGAGGACCGGAACGATCTCGCGCACCGCCGCCCGGAGACGCCGGCGCGCCCGGTTCCGCTCGACCGCCCCGCCGACCTTGCGGCTCGCGGTGAAGCCGACGCGAACGGACGGCTCGCCGGCGGCGGGGCGCTGGCGGTCGTCATGGCGTCGTATCTGCAGGATCAATCCGGGGGCGACCCATTTGCGCCGCGCCCCTGCGACGGCAAGGAACTCGGACCGCCGCAGGAGGCGCCCCGGACCGGGTGCACGCTCCACCGGCGGCACTCCGCCTCAGGCGCTCAGGCGCTTGCGGCCCTTCGAGCGCCGCGACGCGACGACCCGGCGCCCACCCGGGGTGGCCATACGGGCGCGGAAGCCATGCCGGCGCTTGCGGACGAGCTTGCTCGGCTGATAGGTGCGTTTCACGACACACTCCAATGGGAACTGAACTCGAATGAACGCGGGTGTATAAGCGCCGGGGCCGCCCGAGTCAATGAAAGCTTCGTCAATGAAAGCTTCGCCGATGAAAGCTTCGCCGATGAAAGCCTCGGGCCGCTTCCCGCATTGCCGCGGGCGCGCGGGGCACGTAGCCTCGCGACAGCAGCGCCCGCCCGCTCCCCGAAGGACCGCATGACACTCCGCGAGGACGACCCGGCGACCCCATCACCCGCGCGCAACCGGTGGCGCCGGTTCCTGCCGCTGCTGGCGCTCGCCGCGGGGCTGGGCCTGTTCTTCGCGCTGCGCCTCGACCGCTACGTCGCCGTCTCCGCCCTGGCCGAGCACCGCGACGCGCTGCTCGCCTTCGTCGAGGACCGGCCGGCCGCCGCGGGCGCCGCGTTCGTCGCCGTCTACGCGCTGGCGGTCGCCTGCTCGATCCCCGGCGCCGTCGTGCTGACGCTGGCGGGCGGCTTCCTGTTCGGCACCTGGCTCGCCACGCTCTACGTGGTCGTCGGCGCCACCCTGGGCGCGGTCGGCGTGTTCCTCGCCGCGCGGACGGCGCTCGGCGACGTGCTGCGCCGGCGCGCCGGGCCCCGCCTCGCCCGGCTGGAGGCGGGCTTCCGCGAGAACGCCTTCTCGTACCTGCTGTTCCTGCGGCTGCTGCCGCTGGCGCCGTTCTGGCTCGTGAACCTGGTGCCGGCCTTCCTGGGCGTGCCGCTGCGCGTCTTCGTGCCGGCGACGCTGATCGGGATCATACCCGCCAGCTTCGTCTACGCCTCGGTCGGCAACGGCCTGGGCGCCGTGTTCGCGGCCGGCGGGACGCCCGGCGCCTCCGTCCTCCTCGGCGCGGACGTGCTGTTGCCGCTGCTGGGCCTCGCGGCGCTGGCGCTGGCGCCCGTCGCGTACCGCAAGCTGAAGGGGAGACCGGCCAGTGGCTGAGATCGCGTGCGACCTCTGCGTCATCGGCGCCGGCTCGGCCGGGCTCTCGGTCGCCGCCGGGGCGGCGCAGATGGGGGCCGACGTGGTGCTGATCGAGCGCGCGGAAATGGGCGGCGACTGTCTCAACGTCGGCTGCGTGCCGTCCAAGAGCCTGCTGGCCGCCGGCCGGGCGGCCCAGGCGGCACGCGATGCCGGACGCTTCGGCGTCGACCTGCCCGAACCGGCGGTCGACTTCGCCCGGGTCCACGACCACGTCCACGCCGTGATCGCCGAGATCGCGCCGAACGATTCGGAGGAACGCTTCGCCGGCCTGGGCGTGCGCGTGCTCCGCGCCGATGCCCGCTTCACCGGGCCGCGCACCGTCGAGACCGGGAACGGGCGGGAAGGCACCACCGTCGCAGCGCGGCGCTTCGTCGTCGCGACCGGCAGCCGGCCCGCGGTCCCGCCCATCCCCGGCCTCGACGACGTCCCCTTCCACACCAACGAGACCGTGTTCGGGCGCCGGTCGGCGCCCGGCCATCTCCTGGTGATCGGCGGCGGCCCGATCGGGCTCGAGATGGCGCAGGCCCATCGGCGCCTCGGCGCCGCGGTCACGGTGGTGGAGGCGGCCACGATCCTGCCGCGCGACGACCGGGAACTGGTCGCGGTGCTGCGCGGCCGGCTGCAGGCCGAGGGCATCCGCCTGCTGGAGGGGACCGAGGTTGTCCGGGCCGAGCGGGCCGGCGGCGGGGTGGCGCTGACGCTTGGCGACGGCGAGCGCGTCGAAGGCACCGACCTGCTGGTCGCGGCCGGCCGGCGCCCCAACGTCGAGGGGCTCGGCCTCGACGAGGCGGGGATCGAGTGGTCGCCCCGCGGCATCCGGGTCGACGCGCGCCTGCGCACGACCAATCGCCGGGTCTTCGCCGCGGGCGACGTCGCCGGAGGGCCGCAGTTCACCCATGCCGCCGGCTACCAGGCGGGAATCGTGATCCGCAACGCGCTGTTCCGGATGCCGGCCCGGGCCGACTACCGGGCGCTGCCCCGGGTCACCTATTGCGACCCCGAGCTGGCCCAGGTCGGGATGACCGAGGAGCAGGCGCGCGAGGATGCCGGCGAGATACGCGTCCTGCGCTGGCCCTTCGCCGACAACGACCGGGCCCACGCCGAGCGCCTGACCGAGGGAATGGTCAAGGCCGTGGTGACGCCGCGCGGCAAGATACTGGGTGCGACCATCCTCGGCCCCCATGCGGGCGAGCTGATCCAGGTATGGTGCCTCGCGCTGTCCCAGGGCCTGAAGGTGGGCGCGCTCGCGACGATGATCGCCCCCTACCCGACCCTGGGCGAGGCGAGCAAGCGCGCGGCGGGCAGCTTCTACGCGCCGACGCTGTTCGGCCCGCGCACGCGCCGGCTCGTGCGGTTCCTGGCCCGGTTCGGCTGAGCGCCGCCCGCGGCCGGCCCTGCGCGGATTGCCGCAACGGATGCGGGAGATTGCGCGAAAGGGCGCTTTTACCTATGAATGCCCGGATCATGATCGGGGGGCGGCATCGTGGACAACCTGGGTAAGTGGATCATCGGCGGCGTGATGGGCGTCCTGGCCCTGCTCGGCCTGTACCTGGCGTCCCATGCGGTGGACCAGGTCTTCTACTGGTTCGGCCTCGGGCTCACGCTGTTCGCGCTGCTGTTCGCCTTCGGCCTGATGAAGCGGGCCTTCGACGAAGCCGACGCGAAGCGGGCCGAGGACCTGGAGCACCGGGCGGACTGACGCCGGCCCGCCTCTCCCGGGCGAGGCTTCAGCCGCGCGCCCAGAAGGGCTCGGACGCGACGAAGCTTTCCCAACGCGAGGCGATCCGCGGCTCCAGCTCGGCGACGCCGCGGCCATGCCAGCCGACGACGATGCCGGCGCCGTCCGGCGCCATGCCGCCCCCCTCCGGCGCCACGCCGTCGAGCAGGCGGGCGGCGGTCACGACGTCGTTGAGATGCCCGAGCGCGGACTGGAGCGCGGACAGCTGCTTCCAGAAGCGCGCCACGGGCTTCGGCTCGTACAGCGACTGGAAGAACTCGCAGGCGTAGCGCAACTTCTTGAGCGCGATGCGCAGCTCGTGCCGGCCTTCGGCATCGAGCTTGCGGAAGCCCCGGCCACGGCGGAGCGCCTGCCGATGCCGCTTGTCCAGGAGCGCGCCGGCGAAGTCCTCTATCGGCGCGAACAGGTCGGCCGCGGCTTCCGAGACGTCCTGGCGGCGCCATTCCCGCGCCTCGATCCAGGCTCCCATGCGCAGCGCCAGCACGGCGCGGCGGCGCGACAGGAGGGCGTCGCGCGCGCGGCGGCCGGCGGCGTCGCGCGCCTGCTCGGCGACGATGCGCAGCCCGGCCATCTTCGCGCCGCCGATGCCGGCCTCCTCGACCGGGGGCAGCAGCTCGCCCAGGAACACGTCCCAGTCCCGCACCGGCCCGAGTTCCCCGGCGAGCCACCGGACCTCGCCCACGAACCAGGCGTGCTGGTCTTCCGGCAGCAGCGAACGGAACAGCGTCAGGGCCGAACGCATGCGGCGCAGTGCTACGCGCGTCTGGTGGATGCCCTCGGGCGTCCCTTCCAGGGCGGCCCCCTCGTTGGCGCCGAGATGCTCGATGCAGCAGCGGAGGATCTCCTCCAGTGCCCGCTCGACCGTCCAGTCGCCCGAAATCCCGACCGGCGCCGCCTTGGCCGCGGCCGGCGGCGTGCGGGAAGCGAGCGCGGAGCCGCGATCGGACTTGCTGCGGGTCTCGAGGCGTACCGGCACCGACTCGGCCAACCGGAGCGCCAGCTCGAACAGCGTCCGCCGCTCGCCCCGCTTCAGCTCGAGCTCGATCTCGCATACCGGGAGCACCGCCCCCTCGGACGTCCGGATCTCGCCCCGGTCGATCGCCACCTCGATCGCCGTCCCGTCGCCGTTGCCGCCGGTCACGATCCGGACGTCGCGTTCGATGTGGCTCGCGAACAGCGGCCTCAGCTCCTCGACGGCGAGGAGGCCCAGATGGTCGCGGGCGGGCCCGTCGCCGAAGCGCGCAAGGTCCGGTTCGCCCCCGGCCACCCGGACTTCCCATTCGCCGCGGCTCAACAGCCCGCCGGCGCGCTCGCGCGCGGCCTTGACGGTCTGGACGTAGTGCGACCCCTGCCGGCGTACCCGGAGCGTGACGTCCCGGGCGCGCAGCCGCCGGTCCTCGGTGTCGAAATAGACGCTTTCGAGACGCTTGCGGGTGCTGCGGCCGCTCCCGAGTTCCGCGAGGCTTTCGATGCGGGGCAGATCCGACGGGTCGACCGCGAGCTTCAGCTCGATCTCGCTATCGGACATGTCGGGACCTCGCTCCGTCGCATTCGAGAAAAGTACAAGATGCCGCCTGCGGCCGCAACGCGATCAACCCGGTTGCAGTCGTATCGTCACACCCCTTTGCGGAAGGTCAGGATCTTCGTCATGAAGGCGAGGTCCACGCCCATGGGCTCCAGCCCGGCGTCGCCGAACACCGGGCCCAGGTCCTGGCGCAGGTAGTCGGCATAGTAGGGTTCGTGGAAGCCGAGCGGGAACAGCTCCAGCAGCCCGTCGAGATGCGGGCTGTCGCCGGGCTGGATACTGTCGGCGAACACCAGCAGGCCGCCGGGCCGCAGCACGCGCGCCATCTCCGCCGCGGCCTCGCGCCGCACGCGCCGCGGCAGCTCGTGGAACAGGTAGATGCAGGTCACGACGTCCTGGGAGGCATCCGCGACCGGCATCGCTTCCGCGGCGGCCTGAAGGAAGCGGACGCCGCGCCATGCCGCCAGGTTGCGGCGCGCCTCGGCGAGGTAGCTGCGGCTCAGGTCGAGCGCGGTCGCGTCGAGGCGGGGATAGTTGTCCTTGACGAAGGTGAGGAAGCGGCCGGTCCCGGCGCCGACGTCGAGCAGGCGCCGCCCCTTGACCCCCCTCTCGCCGAGATGGCGCCAGATCGGCACCAGCGCCTGCCGGCGCATCGCGTCGGCCCCGCCGCCGAACAGCACCTCGACCTGATGGTCGTAGAGCCGGGCCGAGCGCTCGCTGAGATAGCCGTCGGTCTGGAAGTGGAAGTTCTGGAGGTAGTAGGACGGCAGCCCCGAGGCGTCCGGCGGCAGCGACTGCCGGACCTCCGCGCCGGCACCGGTCCGGCGGCGCCGGCGGACCTCCGGCAGGTCCCCGAAGAATCGCAGGGCGTCGGCCAGCGCACGGCCGGGCGGCCCGGCCATGTCGTGCGGCAGGCGGTAGTAGCCGGCCTCGATGTTCGCGAGGTCCCGGCGCATCAGGCGGCGCAGCTCGTCGACCACGCCGCGCGTGTCGGGCAGGGACGAGCGCACCGGGCGGCGCGCCGGCGGCACCGCGGGCCCGCCGATCCTGGCCGCGAGCGCGTACTGCGCGAAGAACCAGGAAACGCGCGCCGTCTGGCTGACGGCGTAGGCGACCCGTCCGGCGGGTCCGATCATGGGCCGGTCTCCTCCTCTGCCTCCACAGAAGGCTGGGTCCGCGTTCCGGCCGGTCAAGTCCTCCTCCACCATCGCGCACCGGACGCCATGATGGCATCACCCCATGCGCCCGCAACCGCCGTTGAAAACTGCACGAACCTGTGATTGGTTGCCGCCGTCCGACTGTTGAGCCGTAGAGCTCGAGCGAGACTCACCGAAGGAACGGCGCCCATGAGCGACTTCAACACCATCGACGACCTGGACGTGGCCGACAGGACCGTGCTGGTGCGCGCGGATCTCAACGTCCCGATGCAGGATGGCCGGGTCAGCGACGCGACCCGGATAGAGCGGCTGGCGCCGACCTTGAGGGAGCTGGCGGACCGGCGGGCCAAAGTCGTGGTCCTGTCGCATTTCGGACGCCCCAAGGGCGGCCCCGATCCGAAATACTCGCTGCGCCCGGTCCTGGCGGAGCTGGCCCGCGCCGTCGGCCGGGAGGTGGGCTTCGCCGAGGACTGCGTCGGCCCGGCCGCCGCGGACGCGGTCGCGAAGCTCGCCCTCGGAGGCGTGCTGCTGCTGGAGAACCTGCGCTTCCACCCCGGGGAGGAGAAGAACGACCCCGCCTTCGCCCGTGCGCTGGCGGAGCTGGGCGACGTCTACGTCAACGACGCCTTCTCGGCGGCGCATCGCGCGCACGCCTCGACCGAGGGGCTCGCCCACCTGCTGCCCAGTGCGGCCGGCCGGCTGATGGAGACCGAGCTCAAGGCCCTGACCCGCGCGCTGGAGAAGCCGGAGCGGCCCGTGGCGGCGGTGGTCGGCGGCGCCAAGATTTCGACCAAGCTGGACCTGCTCGGCAACCTCGTGCGCCGGGTCGACATGCTGGCGCTCGGCGGCGGCATGGCCAACACCTTCCTCTATGCGAGCGGAATCGCGGTCGGGGCGTCGCTCGCCGAGAAGGACATGGCCGACCAGGCCCGGGCCATCATACAGGCGGCGGAGGACGCCGGCTGCGAACTGCTGCTGCCCCGCGACGCCACCGTCGCCAAGGAGTTCAAGGCCGACGCCGCGCACGAGACCGTAGCCGTCGACGCCGTGCCGGCGGACGGCATGATCCTGGACGTCGGCCCGGCGACCGTGGAGTACCTGACTCTCAAGCTCCAGGGCTGCCGGACGGTGGTCTGGAACGGGCCGCTCGGCGCATTCGAGCTGAAGCCGTTCGATGCCGGCACCAACGCGGTCGCCGGCACGGTCGCAGCACTCACCAAGGCCGGCCGGGTGCTGAGCGTCGCCGGCGGCGGCGACACGGTCGCGGCCCTCGCCAGCGCCGGCGTCGAGAACCAGTTCAGCTACGTCTCCACGGCCGGCGGCGCCTTCCTGGAATGGCTGGAAGGAAAGGACCTGCCGGGCGTCGCGGCGCTCAGGAAGCGGTGAGGCCCTAGCCGCCCGCGGGCGCGCGCTGGCGGGACTGGATCAGCGCCCGCGCGGCGTCCGGGGAGATCCGGTCGTAGAAGGTGAGGATCCGCGAGAGTTCGCGCGGGTCGACGATCTGCTCCCCGGGCCGTGCGCCGCGGCTCAACAGGAAGATCGAGGCGAAGTGGCCCTTGTCGATGCCGGTCGCACGGCAGGCGGCGGCCAGCGCCTCGCCCTCCCCGGCCTCGAGCATCATGGCAACCATGGGCAGCGCCAGCCCCGTCGCCCGCGCGAACAGCACCTCGAACAGCCGGATCTGGCCGCCGCGCAGGACGTTGATCAGGACCGCCGGCGTCAGCGCGCCCGCTTCGGCGAGCCGGCCCGCCACCGTCTCCGCCTCGGGCGGGACCGCGCGCCGCGCGCGGCAGGCATCGACGAGGCGCTGCATCGTCGCCTGGAGCGCACGGTCGAGCAGGTCGCGCGGCAGGGCGAAGCGCTGCGTCACGAAGCGCCGAAGCTCCAGCGACACGATCCAGTACAGCCGCGCGGCAAGGTCGGGCGTCAGCTCCGGACGGGCCGCCAGGGGCTCGCACAGGGACTGGCGGCGCATCGCGGCCTCGGCCAGGCTCCGCATCGCCTTGGCCGAGATCTGCGCCCCCGGGTTGCGCAGCAGGGCCAGGACCACCTCCTCCTCGCCCTGCTCCACGAGCACGTCCGCGAGGGTGGAACCGACCACGGGGCGCCGCGCGACCGCCGCCCGGTGCCCGGCCGCGTGCCGCCGCACGATGCCGACGAGGTCGTCGTCGGTCAGGAGCGCGCTGCGCATCAGCACGGGGCGGGCGATCTCGATCTCGTCGTCGGCCAGGGTCAGGATCAGCGTGCGCGGCACGTCCCGGTCGTCCGCGAGGCGCTCGGCCAGACCGCGGCGGACCGCCATCTCGGCATCGTGCAGGACCTGGACCAGGATCTCGAAGATGAGGGCGCGTTCCTTGGGGCCGAGCACCTCGGAGGGGCCGAGCAGCAGCGCCCCCACGCTTCCGGCCACCTCACGCCTCACCGCCTCCGTACGATCACGTGCCAGCGTGCACAGCCTGCTGAGTTCGGCGATCGTCCCGCCTCGGCTACCGCCGGCCGACTGTCCGAACCCGAGTGCCCCTGCTTCGGCCACCGTCGTCTTCCCCTGTCCGCGGATGGCGGCTCCACCGCGGTATCGAAAAATTTCCTCAAAAGTCTAGCATCCCTCCCGAAGCCCCGCCACGACCGACTGCCCTTCGTATGCTATTCCTTCGGTATTAATCCATTCTGGGCTCGATTCCGGAGGCGGCCCGGACCGGGCCGGCACCCGGCCCGCCGGCCCTCCAGACGTCGAGCGACGCGAGCCCGGCCAGCGGCCTGAACCGGCGTTCGGTCACCTGGAGGTCCTCCGCGGCGACGGGGCCCGGCGCGAAGGCGAAAAGGGGGCGCACCAGTTCGGGCCGGTCCGCCGTGCCGCCGACCCTGAACAGCCGCACGCCGGAAACCCCACCCATGAACTGGATCTGGTAGGCCTGGAGCGTGCCGTCCCCGGCCGGGCAGACGAGGCTGTGCTGGCCGACCGCCGGGGCCTGCAGCCGGGCGACGCCGTACCAGAGCGTCCACGGATTCGCCGCCTCGTCCAGCACCCGGCCGACCCCGTCGGCGTCCAGCGCCGTCTCGCTCAGGATCGCAAGGACCACCTTGCAGGCCCCGCCGCCCCCGGGCCGGCCGCGGACCTCGCCGAGCACGGCCGCGACCTCGGTCGAGCCTCCGTCCGGGTCCCGGCCGATCACCGCCGTCCCCGCCGGCGCGGCGACCGCCCGGCCGGACACCGTGCGCAGGCGGCCCGCGATCCCGCCCGACGCCTTCTCGTCGAGGAGGCGGGTGACGAGCGGGCCCCAGGGCCCGCTGGTGTCGATCGCGTTCGCGAACACGCCGATCGACCCGGCGAGCGCGAACGCGGCCTCCTCCTCGGCGGTGGCGGTGCGGGGGAAGCGGGGATGGTCGGGTGCTGCGGCCGCGGGCGGCGAGCGGCCCGGGGCCGCGCAGGCGGCGCAGAGCAGGGCCAGCGCAAGGGCCGCAGACATGAGGGCACGGTTCGGCATGGGATCGTCTCGGCAGCGGCGGACCGGAGATCCCAGCCTGCGCCCAGCCCCCTTAACGGCCGGTGTAGGGCCCGGCGAGGCCGGTGCTTGCCTGTGCCCGCGGGCTGCGCCAGACTGTGGCCATGTCCAGCACATCCGTGCCGAGCGGGCCGAGCGTCCGCACAATCCCGGAAGGCGACGACCGGCTCCGGCTGGTCTGCCAGGACTGCGGCTACATCGCGTACGAAAACCCGAAGATCGTCGTCGGATCGGTGGCGACCTGGGAGGACCGCGTGCTTTTGTGCCGGCGCGCGATCGAACCGGGGCACGGCCTGTGGACTTTGCCCGCGGGGTACATGGAGATGCACGAGACGACGGCCGAAGGAGCCGCCCGCGAGGCCTGGGAAGAAGCCCGCGCCCGGATCGAGATCGAGTGCCTGCTCGCGGTATACGAGCTTCCGCGCATCGGCCAGGTCCAGATGATCTTCAGGGCACGCCTGCTGGACCCCGCGGTCGAGGCCGGGCCCGAGAGCCTGGAGGTCGGGCTGTTCCGGTGGGACGAGATCCCCTGGGACCGGATCGCCTTCCCGACCGTCAGCTGGTCGCTGAACGAGCACCGGTCCCGCCTGGGCCAGACCGGGTTCCCTGCCGGCGGCAATCCGACGCCGTGACCCGCGACGAGAGCAACGGTCGGGGCCTCGAAGGCGCGCCCGACTACGAGGCGTCGAAGCGCCTCGCGCGCGACGGCGACCCGGAGGCGCGGCGCCGCCTGGCGGCCCGGACCGACGTCCGGCCGGAGGTGCTCTATTATCTGGCGGTCGACGAATCGGCCGCGGTGCGCGAGGCCGTCGCCGCCAACCCGGCCGCGCCGGCCCAGTCGAGCACGCTGCTCGCCCGCGACCGCGACGAGAGCGTGCGCCGCGTGCTGGCGGGCAAGCTGGCGCGACTGCTTCCCGACCTGTCCGAGGACGAGCAGGGGCGCCTGTTCCGCCTGACCGTGGAGACGATCGAGACGCTCGCCTGCGACCAGGCGCTCAGCGTGCGCGAGGCGGTCGCGACGGCGCTGAAGGACGTGGCCTGCGCCCCGCCGGACCTGTGCCGCCGGCTCGCCGGCGACGTCGCCCGCGAGGTCGCGGAGCCCATCCTGCACTACTGCGCGACCTTGACCGACCAGGACCTCCTCGCGCTGATCGCGAGCCAGCCGCAGGGCTGGGTGCTGGAGACGATCGCACGCCGGGCCAGCGTGTCCGGGCGGGTCTGCGACGCGATCCACGCCAGCGGCAACACGGACGCGACCGCGGCGCTGATCGCCAACCCGGGCGCGGACATGCCGGAAGCGACCCTGGGCCGGATCGTCGAGGAATCGGCCGAGCGGATGTCGTGGCAGTTGCCGCTCGCCCGCCGCCCCCGCCTGCCGGGGCGCATGGCGCTGAGGCTGGCCGAGTTCGTCGACGGGCACGTCCTCGCGATCCTGCGCGACCATCCCGACCTCGATCCGGCCACCGCGGCGGAGGTCGCGGCCGTCGCGCGGCGGCGGCTGGATTTCCTGGAGGCGCAGCCGTCGGTCGTGCCGGCTGAACAGCGCGTGCGGCGCCTGCTGGCGGAGAGGAGGCTGGACGAGACCGCGATCGGCGACGCGCTGTCCTGGCGGGACATGGAGTTCGTGAGGCTGGCGCTCGCCGTGCGGGCCGGCATCCGGCTGGCCATCGTCGAGGCGATCCTGGCGTCGCAGAGCCCGAAAGGCGTCACCGCGCTCGCCTGGAAGGCGGGACTCGGCATGCGGTTCGCGCTGCAGCTCCAGGCCCGCGGGGCCGGTATTCCGCCGCGCATGCTCCTGAACGCGCGCAACGGCACCGACTACCCGCTGAGCGTGGTCGAGATGGAATGGCAGCTCGAGTTCCACGGCGCCGGGCATGCGCCCGGCCCGTGAAAGGCATGCTCTTCCCGCATCAACACGCAAAGCCCGCCGGATGGCGGGCTCTCGGCGGCCGGCACGGGGAACCGGCGCGGGGCCGGTTCACCTCGGTGCCAGCACCATCACCATCTGGCGGCCTTCGAGCTTCGGCATCTGCTCGACCTTGGCCAGTTCCTGCAGATCGTCGCGGACCTTGACGAGCACGTTCATCCCGAGATCCTGGTGGGCCATCTCGCGGCCGCGAAAGCGCATGGTGACCTTGACCTTGTCGCCTTCGTCCAGGAAGCGGCGGGCGTTGCGCAGCTTCACGTCGTAGTCGTTGTCATCGATGTTCGGCCGGAGCTTGATCTCCTTGACCTCGATGATCTTCTGCTTCTTGCGCGCCTCGTTGGCGCGCTTCTGCGCTTCGTACTTGAACTTGCCGTAGTCCAGGATCTTGCAGACCGGGGGATCGGCATTGGGCGAGACCTCGACGAGGTCGAGCCCGGCGTCCTCGGCTGCCGCCAGCGCGTCGCGCAGGGTGACGACGCCGATCATCTCGCCATCCGCATCGATGAGCCTGACGGAGCGCACGTTGATCTCGCGATTGACCCGGGGTCCCTCGCGCAGCGGTGCGGCGTCGGAAGTTGGTCTGGCTATGGATGCACTCCTTCAGCTTGCCTTCGCCCCGTGGAAGTCAATGGACGGGGAACGTCGGCGGTTGGTAAATTCAGAACGGCGTGTCCGGGACGAGGTCGCCGGCCGGAGACAGCGCCTCCTTCCGGATATTATTGACCGCGTCATCGAGGGCAAGCGTTTCCTGCTGCTGTCCCCCCAGGCGCCGCAATGCGACGGTACGCTGCTCCGCCTCGCGCTTGCCGATCGCCAGGATCAGCGGCACCTTGGCGAGGCTGTGCTCGCGGACCTTGAAGTTGATCTTCTCGTTCCGGGTGTCGAGTTCCGCCCGGATGCCGGCGCGCGCCAGCGCGGCATGCACCTCGGCCGCATAGGCGTCCGCCTCGTTGGTGATGGTCGCGACGGCGACCTGGACCGGGGCGAGCCAGAGCGGGAAGCGCCCGGCATAATGCTCGATCAGCACGCCGATGAAGCGCTCCATCGATCCGAGGATCGCGCGGTGCAGCATCACCGGCCGGTGGCGCTGGCCGTCCTCGCCGACATACTCGGCATCGAGGCGCTCGGGCAGGACGAAATCGACCTGGAGCGTGCCGCACTGCCAGTCGCGCCCGATGGCGTCGCGCAGCGTGAACTCCAGCTTGGGGCCGTAGAAAGCGCCTTCGCCGGGGTTGAGCTCGTAGGGCAGCCCCGCCGCCTCCACCGCCTCCTTCAGCGCCGCCTCGGCGCGGTCCCAGACCGCGTCCGAACCGGCGCGCGTCGCCGGGCGGTCGGAGAACTTGACGTACACGTCCTCGAAGCCCAGGTCCCGGTAGACAGACATCAGCAGGCGGCAGAACCGCACGCTCTCCTCGGTGATCTGGTCGGGCGTGCAGAAGATGTGCGCGTCGTCCTGGGTGAACGCGCGTACGCGCATGATCCCGTGCAGCGCGCCCGAGGGCTCGTTGCGGTGGCACGAGCCGAACTCGGCCATGCGGATCGGCAGGTCGCGGTAGCTGGTGATGCCCTGGCGGTAGATCTGGACATGCGCCGGGCAGTTCATCGGCTTGAGCGCCAGCACCTTCTCGTCTTCGCCCGCGACCGTGAACATGTGCTCGCGGAACTTCTCCCAGTGGCCGGAGGCCTCCCACAGCGAGCGGTCGATCAGCTGCGGAGTGCGCACCTCGACATAGCCGTCGTCATGGATCCGCCGGCGGACGTAGTTCTCCAGCGTGCGCCAGAGCACGTAGCCCTTGGAATGCCAGAAGACGCTGCCGGTCGCCTCCTCCTGCAGGTGGAACAGGTCCATCTCGCGGCCGAGGCGGCGGTGGTCGCGGCGCTCCGCCTCCTCGAGCTGGCGCTGATAGGCTTCGAGCTCCTTCTCGTCGCGCCAAGCCGTGCCGTAGATGCGCTGGAGCATCTGGTTGCGGTGGTCGCCGCGCCAGTAGGCGCCCGCCACCTTCGTCAGCTTGAAGGCGTGGCCGATCCGGCCCGTGGACGGCAGGTGCGGCCCGCGGCACAGGTCGTACCAGCGCCCCTGGCGGTAGATGGTGATCGGCTCGTCCCCGGGGATCGAGGCGATCAGCTCGGCCTTGTAGCGCTCGCCCATGCCCTCGAAATGCTCGACCGCGTGCGCGCGGTCCCAGACCTCGCAGGTGAAGGGCTCGTCGCGGTTCACGATCTCGTGCATCCGGGCCTCGATCGTCTCGAGGTCGGCGGTCGTGAACGGCTCGTCGCGGGCGAAGTCGTAGTAGAAGCCGGTCGCGATCGCGGGACCGATCGTGACCTGGGTGCCGGGATACAGCTCCTGCACCGCTTCGGCGAGGATATGGGCCGCGTCGTGGCGGATCAGCTCCAGCGCGTCGGAATGGCTGCGGGTCACGATCTCGACCCGCGCGTCCCCGGCGATCGGGAGCGCGAGGTCGCGCACCGCGCCGTCGACCTTGACGGCCAGCGCGTCCTTCGCGAGCCGCTTGCCGATCGACTGCGCGATCTCGGCACCGGTCACGGGGCCGTCGTATTCGCGCACGCTGCCGTCGGGCAGCGTGATGGCGACCTTTGATCTCACCTGTTCGGTGGGTGATTTCACCTGTTCGGCGGGCTGCATCTATGAAAAATCGACCGATTCCGGGCAGAGGGCCGAATTTAGGGACATTGCCGGGCAAGTCAAGCGCGGCGGACCGCCTCAGCCGAATCGGGCCGCGGGGCCCGGGGCCTCATCGGAACCTCGTGAAGACCGGTCAATGCGACCAGGGATCGACGAGGGTAAGACCCAGGGCATCGAAATGTCTGATGTTCCGCGTGGCGAGAGTCGCCCTGCGGGCCATGGCGATCCCGGCAATCTGCACGTCGCGAATCTCGACCGGACGCCCGGCGCGGCGCTGCTCGGCCGCAATGACACCAGCCGCTTGCGCGGCCATATCGTCCAAGGGAAGCACCCGCCCCTCCAGATCCGCTTCGAGGGATCGGGTGAAAGCCTCTTCCAACAGCCTGCGCCTGCGCCCCTCGGCCAGCAGCTCGATGCCCAGGCGGATTTCGAACACGGTGACCGACGTGGTCCATACGGATTCGGACGGCAGGCCGTCCAGCCATGCTGCGACGGCTTGATCGGGGGATTCCCGCATCAACGCCGAGAGAACGTTGGTATCCAGAATCATCATGACGTGAAATCGGCAGGCCGCGGAGGCTGCCCCCGCAGTTCCGGAACGTCCTCGGCGAGACCGATCCCCGCAAATCGAGCAGCCAACCGCGAACCGAGACCGGGTCGCGGACCGTTCTCATCCTTGACCGCGTTGCGGAGTATGTCCCGGACTTCTTCCTCGGTACTGCGACCGTGACGGCGGGCTCGGCGCTGGAGCTTCGCCTTCACGTCGTCTTCGAGGTTGCGGACGAGCAACTGAGCCATGGGCGCCTCGGACGTGACATGATATGATGTGATATGATATCATGCTATCACGAAAGCCGATGCCCATCAACGTGACGGGCGGCCCCTACGCCAGCCGGTTCGGTGGTGGCGTGGCCTCGCCGGCCAGCAGCTCCGCGTAGACGGCGAGGGTGTCGCGGCACATCCGCTCGCGCGTGAAGCGCCCGGTCACGAAGGCGCGGGCCTGCGCGGCCAGCGCATCGCGCGCGCCGGCATCGAGCGACAGCGCCTCGTCCAGCGCCGCCGCGAGCGCCGCCGGGTCGCCGGGGGGCACGACCCAGCCGGTCTCGCCGGCCAGCACCGTCTCGCGCACCGCCCCGTGGTTGGAGACGATCACCGGCTTGCCCATCGCCTGGGCCTCCACGATGACGCGGCCGAACGCCTCGGGGTCGCTCGACGCGTTGACGACGACGTCGGCCAGCAGATAGGCGGCGGGCATGTCGCTGCAGTGGTCGACGATGCGCACGACGCCCCCCAGGTCGTGGCGGGCGACCGCCTCCTCGATCTCGCGCCGGTAGCCCGTGCGCCCCTGGTCGGAGCCGACCAGCAGGCAGCAGATATCGCGCCGGCCGAGGCGGGCCAGCGCCTCGACCAGGACGAGCTGTCCCTTCCAGCGCGTCAGGCGCCCCGGCAGCATCACAACGTGCCGGTCATCCGGAACGCCCCAGGCGCGGGCGAGCTGGATCAGGCGCTCCTGGCTGACGCGCTCGGGCGAGAACAGGTCGACGTCGATGCCGCGGTGGATGACGCGGATCGCGGCGGGGTCCGTGTCGTAGTTCTCCAGGATGTGGGCGCGGATGAACTCCGAGATCGCGATCACGCGCTCGCCGCGCGCCATCACCGAATTGTAGAGGCGCTTGAGGCGGCCGTCGAAATTGTAGGGCGCGTGGAAGGTCGTCATGAAGCGGGCCCCCGTGCGCCGGGCGGCGAACAGCGCGCTCCAGGCCGGCGCGCGGGAGCGGGCGTGCACGATCCGGGCGCCGGTCTCGCCGATCAGCTCGGCGAGGCGGCCGGCGTTCCGGCGCATCACCAGCGGGTTCTTGGACGCGAGCGGCAGGGCGACGTGGCGGATGCCCCAGCGGTCGAGCTCGCGCACCATCGGGCCGCCGGCCGAGGCGACGATGGGCGTGCCGCCCGCCTGCGCCAGCGCCACCGCGACGTCGATGGCGCCGCGCTCGGCGCCGCCGGTGACCAGGCTGGGCAGCACCTGGAGGACGACCGGGGAGGACTGTCGGGGGGAGGCCGAGGCGGCCGAGCCGGCCGGGTTGCCGGACGGACCCGCCGTGGTATGGTTCGCAGCCCCGTTCATGCATGCCCCGTCGATATGGATCTTGGATAGTGGAAGGTCGTCCCGAATGAGCACGGACCGGCGAAAAGCGGGCGAGAATACTCTGATCCGCGGCGACGTCACCATAGCGTTCAACCGCACCGCAGGCCGCAGCCCCGGCGTCGTCTTCCTGGGCGGCTACAAGTCCGACATGACCGGCACCAAGGCGACGGAACTCGAGCGCTTCTGCCGCGAGCGGGGCCATGCCTTCCTGCGCTTCGACTACCGCGGCCACGGCGCGTCCTCCGGCCGGTTCGAGGACGGGACGATCGGCGCCTGGGCCGAGGACGCGATCGACGCGATCGACCGGCTGACGGAAGGGCCGCAGGTGCTGGTCGGCTCGTCCATGGGCGGCTGGATCATGCTGCTGGCCGCACTCGCCCGGCCGCAGAGGGTGCATGGCCTGGTCGGCATCGCGGCGGCCCCGGACTTCACCGAGGACCTGATCTGGGCCGGGCTCGACGAGGCGCGCCGCCGCCGGATGATGGAGGACGGCGAGATCCGGGAGCCGTCCGACTACGGCGAGCCCTATGTCTACACCCGGGCGCTGATCGAGGACGGGCGCCGGCATCTGCTGCTGCGCGACACGGTCGCGCTGACCTGCCCGGTCCGGCTGCTGCAGGGCATGCGCGACCCGGACGTGCCGTGGCGAACGGCCGAACGCATCGCCGGGCGCATCGCCGCCGAGGACGTGCGCGTGACGCTGGTCAAGGACGGCGACCACCGGCTGTCGCGGCCGCAGGACCTGGAACTCCTGTTCGCGACGGTGGCGGAACTCCTGGCCTCATGAGTGCGACGATCCACCTGATCAAGCTCGCCGTCGGCGCCGAGAGCATCGACACCATGCGCGCCTACCAGGCCGCCCGCCTGGAGAAGCACGGCGAGGTGTTCCACCTGACCCGGAGCACGCCCGTGCGCGCGGCCGAACTGCTGGATGGCGGGTCGCTGTACTGGATCGTCAAGGGCGTGCTGACGGTGCGCCAGCGCCTGCTCGACATCGTCGCCGTCGAGCCGGACGAGGAGGGGCGCGGCTGCAAGCTCCTGCTCGACCCGGAGCTGGTCGAGGTCGGGCGCCGGCCCCATCGGCCGTTCCAGGGCTGGCGCTACCTCAAGGCAGAAGCGGCCCCGGCGGACCGCCGGGCCGGCGGGGACGACCTGCCGGACGCGCTTGCGGACGAGTTGCGGCGCCTCGGCATTCTCTAGGTCATCGGCGTGCAGGTCAGATGACGCGGGTCAGCGGCGGCGGCGCGCGCCGAGCAGGAACAGGACGAGGCCCAGCACGCCGAGGACCGCCGCGGCCGGCCACAGCAGGACGGTGACCAGCCCGGGGTCCCACAGCTCCGGCCAGAGATTGCGCTGGATGCCGGCCTGCACGAGGTTGAGGCTGCCGGGATGGAGCGCGTACCACAGCTCGCCCCCCGCCGACAGGCGGAACGGGCCGCCGACGGCATAGCGGTAGACGTCCCAACCGAGGGCGGCCGCAGCCAGCAGCAACAGCAGACCGCCGATCACACGGAGCACGATCAAGGGGGAGGTCCTTCCGTCGGTTCGCGCGAGCCCGAGCATGCCCGCGGACGGGACCGCGCACAAGCCCGCTCGCGGCCGCGCGAACGTCCTTGAATTGGCGCGCCCGCCTGATTATGGTGCCGCTCCTGCGCGGGGAGGGGTGGCCGAGTGGTTGAAGGCGCTCGCCTGGAAAGCGGGTATACCGTGATGAGCGGTATCGTGGGTTCGAATCCCATCCCCTCCGCCAACCACACGCACCGACTGGAAAGCGCTGCATTTCAGCGGGTTGATGCCCACCTTCCAGGCACCCCACATACGCTTTCCACGCATGTCTTTTTTCTGAAGGCACCCTGCCCAGGCTCGACGGCTCGGACAGGGAACGCCCTCTGGGTGTCTTGAATTCACGGTACGTCGTGTAACTGTCGAGCCCTGCGGCTCCGAGCTTCAAAGTCAGGTCGATGAAACCCGACCGGACGCCTTGCTGGACCGAGTTGATGCGGTCCCGGGGGTTCGCCGCACGCCCCTCCTCGCTCTGGAGTTGGTCCCGACTATTCGGTCTGCTATGGAGCGCCCATGCGGGTGTCAGCCGCCGGTCGGGACTTTACCACGCCAGCTTGTCATCGGACGGGTTGCGAAACACGGTATCCGGATGGAGAATGCGCCATGCCGGCCTGCCGAACCGAAATGCGGCCCAAAAGGATGCGCAAGCCCGCCAGATCGGGTTCCGACATGTCATGACCCACAGCGTACAACTGACCCCGCGGCAGCTGTCGGCGTTCCTGGACGACGATCTCGACGGTACCGGCCCGTGCCGCGTACGGGAAGATCTGGCCCTCGACGACCTAGCCGGCACCGACGTGCTGCCCAACGCCCGCATCCTGCTGGCGGAACTGGAACGCGGGCGCGCCAAGCTGACCGGGAAGGGCCGCCTGAACCGCGAGTTCGTGGCAATCCTGATGGAACGCTTCCAATGGCGCGACCTGGATCCCGCCGGGGTCCGCGCCGTCAGCAAAGTGGTCAACGAAGGCGACTTCCCTCCCGCCCGGTACCTCCATGCAGTGCTCAAGCTGTCCGGCCTCGTCCGCAGGGACAAGGGCTATCTCGTGACGACCAGGAAGGGCCGAGACCTTCTGGCGGAGGAACAGGCTGGCCGGTTGCAGGCGACCCTGTTCCGCACTACCTTCGTTCGCTACAATCCGGCCTATCTCGATGCCTTCGACATGCCGGAGGTCTTCGCGCCACAGATTTCCCTGATCCTGTTCCTGATCGGACAGTTCCGCGCGGAATGGCGGCCCGCCGAAGCGATCCTGCGCAGCACCACGCTGCCGATCAGGGAGTTGACGGAGCCCTCGCACCCCCGGCTGCCGCCGGCGGCTTTCAGCGCGCGGGTCCTGCGGTACCTTCACTGGTTCGGCCTGATGGAGGAAGGACAGGGGGTCGCCAACCAGGACTGGGGGCAGCCGCGGCTTTACCGCAAGACGGCGCTGTACGACCGCATGCTTCGTTTCGCGGTGCCGTGACGGCGCCGTGCAGGCTGATTGCGCCGGCCCGGGCGCTTGCCTAGTGCCCGGGCGCTTGCCTAATGTAAGTGATCGCCGCCGCAGCACGCCCCCGCCATGACCGACCGAGCACAGCCCCGCTTCGACGCCGACGCTCTGCGAGACCTGGCCGGCGACAGCATATTCGCGCGCGGCGAGGCTTATCTCCGCGATGGGCGGGTGCAACTCCTTGCCGTCGAGCAGGATCGCGTGCTGGCGAAGGTGTCCGGTTCGGAGCCCTACAGGGTCGAGCTGACCGGGTGGGGTCCCGACATCGACGGCACATGCTCCTGCCCCGCCTTCGAGGACCGGGGCTTCTGCAAACACCTGGTCGCGGCGGCCCTGGCGGCCGGCGTGCAGGAGCCGACAGCCGGGAACACGCCGGACCGGATCCGCCGCCATCTGTGCGGCAAGGGAGTCGACGCCCTGGTCGAACTGATCCTCGAACAGGCAGGGCGGGATCCGGACCTGTTCCGCAGCCTGGACATGGCCGCCGCAGCGGCCTGCGACGAGGACGACGTGCTCGAGGCCCGCTTCCTGGCCGCCATCGACGACGCCGTCCTATCCGATTACTACATCGGCTATCGCGAGGTACGGGCCTGGGCGGACAAGACGCACGCCGTGCTCGACCGGATCGCCGGGCTGGTGGACGACGGCCGGGCGGCTTCGGCGCTGCGCCTCGCGGAGCACGCCATGGCGCGGATCGAGGATATGATGGAAAGCGTCGACGGGTCCGACGGCCGGTACGGCGGCCTGCAGCTGCAGGCGCGCGACGTCCATCTCCACGCCTGCCGCGCCGCCCGTCCCGATCCGGTGGCCTTGGCCCACGACCTCTTCGCACGAGAGGTGGAGGATAGCCAGGACACCTTCCACGCCGCGGCCTTCCTATATGCCGAGGTGCTGGGCGAGGAAGGGCTTTCGGAATACCGCCGCCTCGCCGAAGCGGCCTGGAAGACCTTCCCGCCATTGGCCGCCGGCGACAAGGACGGCGGATACGGAAAGCGGTACCGGCTGTCGAGAATCCTCGACTTCTTCGCCGAGCGGGATGGCGACGTCGACGCGCGCGTCGCCATCCGCGCCAAGGACCTGTCCTCGCCGTTCAGGTACCTGGAACTGGCCGAGTTCTGCCAGTCCCAGGGGCGCGGGGAGGAAGCGCTCCGCTGGGCCGAGGAAGGGCTATGGGCGTTCGAGGACACCGTCCTCGACGCACGTCTGACGGTCTTCACTGTCGGCCTCCTGTCCGATGCAGGGCGCGGAGACGAGGCCAGGGCCCTCGCCTGGCGCCTGTTCGAGCGGCAGCCGAGCCTCGAGTCGTACCGCCTGCTGCGCCGGCTGGGCGGCGAGGCGGCCCGGGACCGCGCCGTCGCGGTGCTGAGGAAACGGCTGGACGGTGCCGGCCCGCGGACCGCCTGGCACTTTCCCGCCGACCTGCTGATCCGGGTGCTGATGGAGGAAGCGGCGTATGCCGACGCATGGGCCGTCGCGCACCGCCACGGCGCGTCGAAGGCGCTGGAGGACGCGCTCGCCGAGGCCAGCGAAGGCTCCCACCCGCGCGAGGCATTGGCGGTATACGCAGCCCGGATCGACGAGCTGGTCTCCGCGGGCGGCAACCACAAGTATCAGCAGGCCGGCCAACTGATCGTCCGCATGTCCAGGCTCCGCGAGGCGTCGGAACAGGCGGCCCACATTGCGGCACTGAGAACACGATTCAAGGCCAAGCGCAATTTCATCAAGCTTCTCGATTCCTAGGCATGCATCCCTGCGAGATCGAAGAGCAGAACCGATACCTCCTGCGACGCCAACGCGCGTTCCGTGCCGCCGCCGACGTCGTGGCCGACGCCTGGGCGACCTTCCCCGAGGTGCGGGCGATCGCCGTCATCGGCTCGGTCGCCAAGCCGCTATGGAAGGAGATCCCGCGCTTCCAGCCGTTCCGCCGTCTGCGCATCGAGCTTTGGCACGAGTGCGGCGACCTCGACCTCGCGGTGTGGATCGAGTCGCAGCACCGTCTCGGCGAGTTGCGCCGCGCCCGCGATGCCGCGCTGCGCAAGGCGGCCATGGCTGGAACCGGCAGCGGGATCGTCGGGCATCAGGTCGACACATTCCTGCTGGAGCCGGGCAGCGACCGCTATCTCGGCCGGCTCTGCTCGTACTCCCAATGCCCCAAGGGCAAGCGGGACTGCGCGACGCCCGGCTGCGGAGCGATCCGGTTCAACAAGCGGATCGCCGAGTTCAAGCCACGCGACGACCTCCTGGCGATGGTGCCGGACACGATGCTGTACGACCACGCCGCGGGGCGGCTGCGCTTCGCGGTCGACCTGCCGGAAACGGGAGACGGTAGGGCGGTGTCCGGCTGCATCGAGCAGTCCGGGAGCAATGCCGAAGCATCACGGCACCCGCTGGAACGTACAGGCGGCAGAAAGCCGAAATCCTACAAGGTCATCTATAAAATCACTTGGCCAAACGGCAAGATCTATATCGGCAGTGACCTGACCGACTCGATCACCTATTTCGGCAGTCCTGACAAAAACCTCCTGGAAGCGGATTTCGGGACGAGAGAGGCCCGAGGCGACATGACGATCCGCCGGGAGATCCTATGGGAGTCGGATACCGCGTCGGATCAGGAGGTGCGACGGAAGGAGCGAGAGTTCATCGTTGCATTGCGGGCCAATGACCCCGCGGTCGGCTACAACAAGCTTCCGAAGATCGGATCGGGCGGGGCCGGTCCGTCGGGCAACGTCCCTCGTAGACGCGACTGGAACTGAGCCGAGGCCGCGCTCGCCGCCGTTACCCGCCGGCTCGATTCACTCTCGTCCCCAGCCCGTACCCGGCCCAGACCGCGGCGAGCCATCCGGCCACGGACATGCCGACATAGGCCGCCGCCATGCCGGGCCGGCCGGCCTCCACAAGGCGGACCGTCTCCAGGCTGAAGACCGAGAATGTCGTATAGCCGCCGCAGACCCCGGCCATCATGAAATGCCGCTGCAGTGGCCCGGCGGCGAACCGCCCACCCGGGGCGGCGAGCGCTGCGTAGAGGCCGATCAGCCAGGAGCCGGTGACGTTGACGAACAAGGTCCCCAAGAGGGACCCGGTGCCCAGCCAGCCGGCCAGCAGGTCCGAGGCGAGCCAGCGCGCACCGCCGCCAAGCGCGCTGCCGAGCCCGACCGCCAGGTACAGACGCACCATTCCCGCCCCGTCACGTCCAGACCGCGAGGCCGGTCCCGGCCAGCAGGCCGAGGGCCGCGGCGGGCAGGCATAGGCCGAGGGAGAGCACCACGTTCCCAAGGGCCCGGCGACGGTCCCCCGCCTGCGCGAGCGCCAACGTCTGCAGACTGAAGGACGACACCGTCGTGTAGCTGCCGAGGAAGCCGATCACGGCGACACGCCAGACATCCGCGTCGGAGAACCAGGGATGGCCCGCGGCCGCCAGCCCGGCGACGACGCCGATCGCCAGCGCGCCGCCGGCGTTCACGGCCAGCGTACCCCAGGGGAAGTCCCCACCGGCGGCACGGCCGACCACGCCGGCCAGCCAGTGGCGCGCCATGCCGCCCGCGGCGCATCCCAGCGCGAGCCAGAAGAGGTCCCGCATCCCGCTCTCCGTGCCGCCGATCCGCCGGCAGCATTACCAGATCGCGCGCGGCAGGTGTAGGCGGCATCAGCCTGGCATCAACCCGGCATCAGGTGGATGCCGTCGGCGAGCAGGGAGACGACGGCTTCGACGCCCGGCGCGACCGCGTTGCGCCGGGCCACGTGCAGCGGCACCGAGAAATGGAGCGGCAGGCTCGGGTCGCCATGCGGCCGGAGCGTCACCTGCGCCGTCTGACCGATCGCCAGGACGGCCTCCACCCTCCCCGGGACCGGGTTCTCGTGCTCGCCGCGCGACGGCCGGTCGCGGCGGTGGAGCACGACGAAGCCATCGGGGACGACCCAGGACAGGCGGGTGCCGACGGGAATGTCGGGCCGACCGGCCGCCTCGACCGCGAGCCCCGCCCACGCGATCGTCGTCCGCCGCCCGTCGTCGTGATGGGCCGCTACCGTGCCCTCGAACACGTTGCGCAGGTCGACCAGGCGCGCGACCTCGGCCGAGGCCGGCCGGGTCGTCACCTCCTCGGGCGTGCCCGCCTGGAGCGTGCGGCCGCGGTGCAGGACCGCCATGCGGTCGGCCAGCATCATCGCCTCGTCGAGGTCGTGGGTGACCAGCACGACCGGCATGTCGAGCCCCCGGCGCAGCTCCGCGATCTCGCGGTAGAGGCGCTGGCGGGTCGCCTTGTCCACGGCCGAGAAGGGCTCGTCCAGCAGCAGCACCGCCGGCGCGCGCGCAAGCGCCCGGGCGACCGCGACGCGCTGCTGCTGCCCGCCCGACAGCTCGGCCGGGCGGCGCTCCTCCAGCCCGGCGAGATGGACCCGCTCCAGCACGGCGCGGGCCTGCGCGTCGCGCTCGCGCGGGGGTACGTGCGCCATCGCGGCGGCGACGTTCGCGAGCGCGGTCATGTGCGGGAACAGGGCATAGCTCTGGAACACCATGCCGACGGCGCGCCGGTGGGGCGGCAGATGGACGCCGCCGCCGAACCACACCTCGCCGTTCACGCGGACCCGGCCCCCGGCCGGCCGGTAGGTGCCCGCGACCGCGCGCAGGATCGTGGACTTGCCGCTGCCCGACGGGCCGACCAGCGCCAGCACCTCGCCCGGCGCGCAGGAGAACGCCGCATCGAGCGGGATCGGCCCTTCCTGCCGCAACTCGACCTCGAGGCCGCTCATCGCGGCGACCCCAGCCGCCGGCCGACCCGGCGCGAGAAGGCGTAGGTCAGCGCGATGGTCGCGAGCGACAGCGCCAGCAGCAGCGCCGACATCCGCGCCGCCGCCGCGTCGTCGAAGGCCTGCACCCGGTCGTAGATCGCGATCGCGATGGTCCGGGTCTCGCCGGGGATCGAGCCGCCGACCATCAGCACGATGCCGAACTCGCCCAGCGTATGGGCGAAGCTCAGCACCATGGCGGTCAGGATGCCCGGCCAGGCGAGCGGCAGCTCGACCTTCAGGAGTGCGCGCCAGGGCGGCATGCCGCAGCAGGCGGCGGCCTCGCGGATCTCCGGCGCGATCGCCTCGAAGCCGCGCTGCATCGGCTGGATCGCGAAGGGCAGGTTGAAGAGGACCGACGCCGCGAGCAGCCCCTCGAACGTGAAGACGAGCGGCCGCCCGAAGACCGACTGCCAGAGCTGCCCGAGCGGCGATGCGGCGCCGAAGGCGACGAGCAGGTAGTAGCCGAACACCGTCGGCGGCAGCACGAGCGGCAGCGCCACCAGCGCCTCGGCCAGCCCCTTGCCCGGGAAGTCGCGATAGGCCAGCAGCCGGCCCGCGGCGATCCCGACCGGCACCAGGAACAGCACGGTGAGGCCCGCAAGCCGCAGCGACAGCCAGAGCGCAGTCCAGTCCACGTGCCGGGCCCCCCGCCGGGTCAGCCGGCCTCGCCCGGCAGGGCGAAGCCGTACCGGCGCAGGACGGCGCGCGCCGCCGGCTGCCGGACATAGTCGAAGAACCGTTCCGCAGCATGTCCCGCGCCGTTCAGCAGCACCATGCGCTGGCGCAGCGGCGAGTGCCACGCCTGCGGGACCAGGGCGAACGTGCCGAGCGCCGAGACGGGCCGCGACAGGGCCAGGGAATAGGCGACGATGCCGCCCTGCGCGTTGCCGGAGGTCGCGAACTGCGCCGCCTGGCTGACGTTCTCGCCCAGCACCAGCCTGGACGCCACCGCCTCCCACAGGCCGCGGTGGCGCAGCGCCTCCTCCGCCCGGCGGCCGTAGGGCGCGTGCTCGGGATTGGCGATGGCGAAGCGGGACAGCCGCCCGTCGGCGAGCGCCGCCTCCAGGTCGTCGAGCGAGGCGTCCGCCTTCAGCGGCGAGCCGTGCGGCACCACCAGGGCGATCCGCCCCAGGCCGTAGAGCGCGCCCTCGTCGCGGGTGAGGCCGTCGCGGGCGAGATCGAGGACGTAATCCTCGTCCGCCGACATGAACATCTGGAACGGCGCGCCCTGGCGGATCTGCCGGGCGAAGTTCCCCGACGAGCCGAATGCCAGCTCGACCGACAGGCCCGTCTCGGCCGCGAACGCGTCCGCGATCTCCTCCAGGGCGAACTGCAGGTCGGAGGCGGCGGCGACAACCGGCCGTTCGGCGGCGCGTCCCGGACCGGCGAGACCGGCGACCAGAACCGCGCCGAGAAGAAGCGACCGCAGCACGCGGCGGCGGCCGGTCACGGCTTCTGGCATCCACTCCCCCATTCCCGGCCCAGCCTCTCGGCCCGTACCGTCGAACATATCGACGACGAGGGAGTGCCTCAACCGGCACGTCTGCGACGCGACCGCCGCGCGGTTGCAGCCGTCGCGCCCGGCAATCCGTTTGAGGACCGCGTGCCTGAAGACGTTCGAGAACCACCGCCCCGAGGAACCGGACCCGCATGTTCGACCGCGCATTCAACATCTGGGACAAGCTGCGGACGAGTCTGTGGTTCGTCCCGCTGGTCATGACCGTCCTGGCCGTCGTGCTGCGCGAAGTCGCCGTGGCGATCGACGCCTCGCTCGACGACGGCTGGGCGCTGCAGAGGTGGTGGCTGAACAGCGGCAGCGGCGACGACGCGCGCAACCTGCTCTCGACGCTCGTCGCGGCGCTGATCACGATGGCCAGCGTGATGTTCTCGATCACCATGGTCGTGCTGTCGCTGGCATCCAACCAGTACGGCTCGCGCCTGGTGCGTACGTACATGTCGGACCTGCGCACGCAGCTGGCGCTCGGCACCTTCGCGATGACGATCGTCTACTGCCTGCTGATCCTGCGCACGGTCGAGCAGGACATACCGCCAAGCGAAGTGCCCCACGTCTCGGTCACGGCGAGCCTGGTCCTGGCGCTGGTCTGCATCGTGACCCTGCTGCTGTTCCTGCACGTCGTCGCCCGGTCGACGATCGCGGAACAGATCATCCAGCGCGTGACCGACGAGCTGGAGGACAGCATCGAGAGGATGCTCCCGGCCCTGGACGGCCGGTCCTGCGAACCGGCTCCCGAAGACGTGCTGCCGTGCGACATGGCGGAATGCGCCGCCACCGTGCGCTCGCGCGAGGAGGGCTACGTGCAGGCGATCGAGTACGAGGACCTCGCCGAGCTCGCGGCCCGGCACGACGTCGTGATCCGTCTCGACTTCCGTGCGGGAACGTTCATGTGCAAGGAGGGCTGGCTGGCGAAGGTCCATCCCGCGCACGCGCTGTGCCCGGCGATCGAGGAGGCGATCCGGGAGAACATCCTGATCGGCGCCCGCCGTACACCGACGCAGGACATCGAGTTCTCGATCCGGCACCTCGTGGACGTGGCCCTGCGCGCGCTCTCGCCGGGCATCAACGACCCCAACACCGCCATCGCCGTGATCGACCGCCTGCGGGGCGCGCTGGCGCGCCTCATGGGCAAGCGCCTGCCGTCGACCACATATCGCGACGAGGAGGGGACGGTCCGCGTGGTCGGCGACTACACCGGGTTCGGCGGGATCTTCGACGCCGCCTTCCACCAGATCCGGCAGGCCGGAGCCCCCTATCCGGCGGTCGTCATCCACCTGCTGCGGGCGATCGGGCGCCTCGCCGAGCACGTGCGCGTCGAGGAGCAGCGCGACGCCCTCCTGCGCCATGCCGGAATGATCGCCGCGGCGGGGCTTCGCGGCCTGGAGGAGCCCCGGGACCGCGCGGACATCGAAGAGGTCCGGGCCGCGGTCGAGGACAAGCTGCGGCGGACGCCGTGAGTGCGGCGATCACGGCCGCGCCCCTCCCCTCCGGCCGCTGCCGGGCCTCAGGATGCTAGCGCCGCCGCGTCGGTCACGACGACCGCGAACCGGTCGGCCAGCGCGGCCAGGGTGGCGCGGTGGACCGCGTCGGCCGGAACGACGCCGCCGAGCGGGTCCGGCAGGTCGCGCGTCGCGGTCGCGCCGGCGACGACGGTGCCGCGATAGCCGAGGTCGAGCGCTGCCCGGGCGGTGGCGGCGACGCACATGTGGGTCATGAAGCCGGCAAGGATCAGATCCTTGCGGCCGGTGGCGTCGATGCGGTCGGCAAGGTCGGTTCCGGCGAAGGCGTTCGGCAGCGTCTTGCGGATCACGGCTTCGTCGCCGGCCGGCGCGAGGTCCGGGACGATGGCGCAATGCGGCCCTTCCGGATCGAACAGCGCTCCGCCGGCCCGCCCGTGGTGGACGACGTGGAACACCGGAGTCCCCGTCTCCCGGGCGAGGCGCAGAAGCTTTGCCGCCTGGGCCACCGCCGCATCGACGCCGACCAGCCTCAGCGCGCCGCCGACGTATTCCATCTGGAAATCGACGAGGACGACGACGGCGTCGCCGAGCCGACCAGGAGTGGAGGGGACACCGGCATGCTGCAGAAGGGTCTTGGGACGGTCGGACATGGTCGCGCTCCTCTCGGGTTCCGGCCTCCGCTCGGGAAAGCCGCGACCCCGATGTAAGGGCAAATGCCCGCCGATGAAAATCGCACGTTATTTCCCGGCCGCGGTGAATTTCCGCACAGGGCGGGACGACCGTCAGCGGCAGCCCAGGAGCGAGGAACGGTCGGCCTCGAACGCCTCGATCAGGTGGTCGATGACCGCGCGGATGCGCGGCGTCCTGGACAGGTCGCGGCGCACCAGCATCCAGACCTCGCGCTCGGGCGGCTGGAGATCGAGCCGCACCGGAACAAGCCCGGGACGGCCGGCGGCAAGATAATGCGGCAGGATGGCGACGCCGAAGCCCGCCTGCGCGGCGGCGAGCTGGGAGAACTGGCTGTTGCTGCGGAACGCGATACGCCGCCCCTTCACGACGCCTCGAAGCCACGCCGCCTCCGGGTTGGGGTCGTCGTCGTAGCCGACGAACGCCGGCTCCTCGCCGGCGCGCAGGCGCTCCGCGGTCTGCGGGCTGGAATAGCAGCCGAATCCCAGGACGGCGACGCGGCGGGCGACCAGGTCGCCGTCGCCGGGCCGCCTCAACCGCAGCGCGATGTCCGCCTCCCGCCAGGCGAGGCTCATGTTGCGCGAGTCGGTCAGCAGTTCCAGGTCGAGAGCGGGATGCCGGCGGTGGAGCCCCTCCAGGCGCGGGACCAGCCACATGTCGGCCAGGGTGCGCGTGGCGGTCAACCGGACGAGCCCGCCGATGCCGGCATCGTCGCCACGCCGGCTCCGGATGGTTTCGGCGGCCTCGCGCATCGCCAGGGCCTCGCCGAGGACAGCCTCGCCTTCGGCGGTCAGCACGTAGCCATGGGCGCGGCGGTCGAACAGGCTGGCGCCGAGCATGGCCTCCAGGCGTTCGAGGCGCCGCGAAACGGTGGCATGGTGGACCTTCAGCGCCCTGGCCGCCGCGGAAAGCGTCCCCGAGCGCGCCAGTTCGGTGAAATAGCGCAAGTCCTCCCAGTCCAGGGGCATCGTGCGAACGCGGTCGGCCATCGCGGGAGACTACTCAATTCTCCCGCTGGCCTCCACGAGCCTTCGGGACCGACAGCACGGAGGTCTGCGTCGGATAGGGCGCGGCCGGGGTCAGGCCGCGGAAGTGCTGGACGGCGAGGCCGCTCTCGGCGATCGGGCGCCGGTAGCGCCACCGGCCGGAATTGTCGAACAGGATGATCCCGTCCGGCGCCAGATGGGCGATCGCCTCGCGCAGGCAGGCCGCGCGGGCACGGCCGTCGATCACGACGATGTCGAACGGGCCGCCCGCCGACCGGATCGCCTCGACATAGGGCGCGTAGTCGTAGCCGCGATGGCCGAGGCGCCCCGACCGGCAGGCCTCGGCGCCGGGCACGGCGGCGACCGGCTCGACCAGCGCGCCCCGGGCGTTGGCGAGGCCGGCGGTCAGGCCGTGGATGGTGTCCCACCAGCGCGCATCGTGCTCGACGAAGGCGACGCGGGCGCAGCGGCGGGCCAACCAGACCGTGCTGGCGCCGGGTCCGTACTCGAAGGCCACGGCCGCCCCGCCGCGCCGCGCCAGGAAGGCCTCGACATGCGAGGTCGCGGCGAAGGCCCACCACGGCAGGTCGAGTGCCACCAACCCGACCGGGTCGCGCATCGAGGCGAGGCTGCGCAGATAGAGCGCCCACCGCCGCGACGCGCCGCCGGGGCGATGGCCGGCCTCCGGCCCGACGTCCTCGTCGGAAAGAGAATTCATCCGCGTCCCCCCATGCCCGCGACCCGCATCGCCAGCGCATCCGCCAGCGCGGGGGCCATTCCCAGAACCCGCGCAGCCCAGGCCAGCCGGCGCGGGAACGCAATCACCGGCCGGTCGCGCTCCAGTTCCCGGCGGATCAGCCGCGCGGCGCGGTCCGCCTCCAGCCGCAAGGGCGTCGGGAACCCCTGCCCCTCGTTCATGGGCGTGCGCACGAAGCCCGGCAGGATCACGTTGATCGACACGCCCTCGGCCCGCAGCGGCGCCCGCAACCCTTCCGCCAGGGCCTTCACGGCGGCCTTGCTGGCGCAGTAGCCGTGAGCACCCGGCATGCCGCGCAGGGCGGCGAGCGAACTCATCAGCGCCACCTGCCCGCGCCGGCGCGCCCGCATGCCGGACAGGGCCGGCTCCAGCGTGTTCAAGGTGCCGACCAGGTTCACATCGATGATCGTGCGCACGAGGTCGAAGTCCCCGGGCCCCTCGGACACGCCCCGCGCGATCCCGGCATTCGCGATCACGAGGTCGAGCGGACGCCGCCCGTCGGCCGCCGCGATCCAGCCCGCCATGGCGGCGCGGTCGGTAACGTCCACCGGACGCGCGTCGACCTGCGCTCCCTTCGCCGCGCAATCGGCGGCGACGCCCTCCAGGCGCGCGGCGTCGCGTCCGCCCAGCGCGAGGAGCACGCCCGGCCCGGCATAGGCACGGGCCAGCGCGGCGCCGATGCCGCTGCTGGCGCCCGTTATCAGGATCGTGCGGGGAGTGTTCGGCGGAAGGGACATTACCGTGCAACGAGTTATCGATCCGGTCGTTTCAAACAGGGAAAACGGCGCAAGGGCGTTGCGGAGACGGTGTTCTCCTCTGAATAACCCGTTGAATCGGCCCAAGGATTTCCGAGTGGCGCAGATCGGTACCACGAACCCTCACCCCTACTCGGCAACTACCGCTTCCGATCGGGAGGACCGCACCGGGAACGGCGCGGAAGGAACGCGCCCCGCGGAGCCCCGGCCGTGAAGGAGGCGAGCTTGGACAGCCTGGATCGAACCGACCTGTCGCCGGCACCGCTTCCGACGGCATCCGCGATCGTGCTGCGGCGGGGTCGGTTCGACGTGCTGACCGAGGCCCTCGACTATGCCGCGCGCGGACGCACCGGCTGCACCTTCCACGACACGAGGGGACGGGTCGAGGCCGTGCTGAGCTTCGCCCGGCTGCGGGACGACGCCCATCGGCAGGCGCGCCGCCTCGGCGGGCTGGGCCTCGCGCCCGGCGACCGGGTCGGGCTGGTGGCGGAGACCTCGCCGGGCTTCCTGAGCGCGTTCCTCGGCTGCGTCGTCGCCGGGCTGGTCCCGGTGCCGCTGCCGGTCCCCGCCGCCTGCCCCTCGCGCGACGCCCATCTGCGCCTGGTCGCGCGCCAGCTCGGCCATTGCGGCGCGGCGCTGCTGCTGGGCCCGGGCGAACGGCTGTTCGCGGACGGCGACGTGCCCGTCCCGGGCATGCTCGAGCTGGGCTGGAGCGACCTCGACGCGGCGCCCGAAGCCGATCGCGAGCCGGCCCGCCCGGCCCCCGGGGACTGCTGCTACATCCAGTATTCCTCCGGCAGCACCAGCTTCCCGCGCGGGGTCGCGGTGACCCATGGCGCGCTGATGAGCAACTGCCGGGCGATCACGGCGGCGCTCGACCTCCGCCCCGACGACCGGGTAGCGACCTGGCTGCCGCTCTACCACGACATGGGGCTGGTCGGCACCGTCCTGGCGGCGTTGGCGGGGCAGCGCTCGATCGACCTGATGGCGCCCGAGACCTTCGCGCGGCGTCCCATGCTGTGGCTGCAGCTGATGTCGCGCAACCGGGCGACGATCTCCTACGCGCCGTGCTTCGGCTACGACCTCGCCCGCAGCCGGTCCGGCCCGCAGCCGCCGCCCGATCTCGACCTGCGGTCCTGGCGGGTCGCCGGCGTGGGCGGCGAGATGGTGTCGGCCGAGGTCATGGAGGCCTTCGCGGCATGTTTCGCGCCGGCCGGCTTCCGCCGCTCGGCGGTCGTCGCCAGCTACGGGCTGGCGGAATCGACGCTGGGGGTCGCCTTCGCCCCGCTGGACCGCGGGCTGCGCACCGACGCCGTCGAGCGCGACGCCCTGTGGAGCCGCGGAGCCGCCGAGCCCGCGGCCGGGGACGGCGCCCGCCTCCTGGCGCGGTGCGGCCGACCGCTGGATGGCCAGGAAGTGCGGATCGCGGACCCCGCCGGAGCCCCGGCGCCGCCGCGCCGCGTCGGCCGCATCCTGGTCCGCGGGCCCAGCGTGATGCGCGGATATTTCGGCGATCCCGACGCGACGGCGGCGGTGCTCGACGCCGACGGCTGGCTCGACACCGGCGACCTCGGCTACCTGTGCGAGGACGAGCTGGTCGTGGTCGGCCGCTCGAAGGACACGATCGTCGTCAACGGCCGCAACGTCTGCCCGCAGGACCTGGAGGCGGTCGTCGCCGAGGCGGTCCCCGGCCTGCGCAGGCAGGGCTGCGCAGCCTTCGGGGCGATCGCCCCGGACGGCCGCGAACGGGTCGTGGTGCTGATCCAGTGCCGTTCCGGCGACCCCGCGTCGAGGCGGGGGCTCGCCGAGGAGGCCCGCAGGGCGCTGAGGCGGGCGACCGGCCTCGACTGCCGCGTCGTCCCGGTGCCGCCGCGCAGCCTGCCCAGGACGACGTCGGGCAAGCTCAGCCGCAGTACGGCCCGCGCGCTGTACCTGTCCGGCCGCTTCGAGCCCTTCGACGACCTCGAGCCGGCGGCTCTCCAACCGAGGCAGCTCCCATGACCGCGAACACGCCCGACGACACGCTGGACGGGATCCGGACGCTGCTCCGCCCGTTCAACCGCCAGGGGATCGAGCTGACGTCCTCGACGTCGATGCGCGAGGACCTGGCCCTGGACTCGCTGGCGGTCATGGAACTGGCCGCCGCGATCGAGGACCGCTTCGACATCGTCCTGCCGCTCAACCTGCTCGCGGAGATCCATACCGTCGGCGACCTGGCCACCCGCGTCGCCACGATCCGGGAGGAGGAGCATGCTTGACCTGTCCGGCCGGCTGGCCGCCCTGGTCGAGGGCCGGCGCCATCTCGTGGCCGAGGGCGCCAACCCGTTCGGGGTCTGCCTGGACCGCGTGATCTCGCCGACCGAGGCGATCGTCGACGGCCGTCCGATCCTGCTGGCCGGCACCAACAACTATCTCGGCCTCAGCTTCGCGCGGGAATGCGTGGAGGCCGCGCGCGAGGCCGCCGCGACGTCCGGCACCGGCACCACGGGCTCGCGCGTCGCCAACGGGACCCACGCCCTGCACAGACGCCTGGAACGCCGCCTGGCCGAGCTGTTCGACGTCGCGGGCGCGATCGTGTTCAGCACCGGCTATCTCGCCAATCTCGGCGTCTTCTCCGCCCTGCTCGGCCCCGGCGACACGGTGCTGATCGATGCCGACGCCCATGCCTGCATCTATGACGGCTGCCGGCTCAGCGGCGCCACCATGGTGCGCTTCCGCCACAATGACTGCGCCGACCTGGACCGGCGGCTGACCCGGCTGTCCCGCTCCTCGCCGCCCGGCCTCGTCGTCATCGCGGTGGAGGGCATCTACAGCATGCTCGGCGACTGCGCGCCGCTGCCCGGGATCGTCGAGGTCAAGCGCCGGCACGGGGCGGTGCTGGTGGTGGACGAGGCCCATTCCTTCGGCGTGCTGGGCGCGAAGGGTCGGGGCCTGGCGGACGCGACGGGCTGCGGCGACGAAGCCGATTTCATCGTCGGCACCTTCAGCAAGAGCGTCGGCACCACCGGCGGCTTCTGCGTGTCGAGCCGACCGGGCCTCGACCTGCTGCGCTATTCGAGCCGGCCCTACGTCTTCTCCGCCTCGCCGGCGCCGCCGATCGCGGCCGCGGCCCTCGCGGCGCTCGACCTGATCGACGAGGGCGAGGACCTGCGCCGCCGCCTCTGGGACAACGCGGCCCGGCTCCATGCCGGGCTGGCCGCCCTTGGCCTCGACCTCGCGGCCCCGCCGGGCCCCATTGTCGCGGTCCGGATGCCCGACGAGGAGACGCTGGCCGCCTGCTGGCGCGGCCTGCTGGAGCGCGGGGTCTACGTCAACCTGGCGCTTCCTCCGGGCACGCCCCACGGCACCTATCTGCTGCGCTGTAGCGTCAGCGCCGCGCACACGCCGGACCAGATCGACCGGATCTGCCGCAGCTTCGCGGAGGTGGCGCGTGGCTGACGCCGCGATGCGGATAGCCATCGTCTCCGACGCCTGCGACCCGCCGACCAACGGGGTGACGCGGACCTTCACGCAGGTGAGCGAGCGGCTGCGCCGCCGGGGCCATGACGTGATCCTGATCACCCCGCCCGGCTTCGCCACCATCGAGTGCCCGACCGATCCCGGCATCCGGCTCGCGGTGGCGCCCTACCGGCAACTCGCCCGCCGGCTCGACGAATTCCGCCCCGACGCGATCCACGTCGCGACCGAGGGGCCGCTGGGCTTCGCGGCGCGCCGCTACTGCCTGCGCCGGGAGTTGCCCTTCACCACGTCCTTCACCACCCGCTTCCCGGAGGCGATCCATGCCCGGATGCGGATACCGGCCGCCTGGACGTATCCGCTGCTGCGCCGCTTCCACCGGCCCGCGGCGGCGCTGATGGTCGGTACGGCCTCGCTAAGGGCCGAGCTGGCGGAGCGCGGCTTCACGAACCTGGCCGCCTGGACCCGCGGGGTCGACACCGAGCTGTTCCGGCCGCGCGCCGACGCGGCGCTGCCCTACCCGCGCCCGATCTGGCTGCATGTCGGCCGCATCGCACCGGAAAAGAGCGTGGAGGACTTCCTGCGCCTGCCGCTGGAAGGCACGAAGCTGGTGGTGGGCGACGGCTCGCTGCTTGCCGACCTGCGCCGGCGCCATCCGGAGGCGGTGTTCACGGGCACGCTGCGCGGCGAGGACCTCGCCCGGCATTACGCCGGGAGCGACGCGTTCGTGTTCCCGAGCCGGACCGACACCTTCGGCCTGGTCCTGCTGGAAGCGCTGGCCTCCGGCCTGCCGGTCGCCGCATACCCGGTCACCGGCCCGCTCGACATCATCGGGCGGGAGGGACCCGGGGTGCTCGACGAGGATCTGGGCAGGGCGGCCCGGGGGGCGCTCGCGATCCCGCGCGAGCGCTGCCGGCAACACGCGCTCGCCTACGACTGGGAGACCTGCGTCACCCGCTTCGTCGAGCTGCTGCATCCCGTGGGCGCGGCGCGGGCCGGCCTGCGCGGGACGGCCCCGGCATCGCCCGCCTGTGGGGACCGGGCATGACCCCGGCCGCGCTGCGGGTGGTCCCCGTGGAGGGGCGGCGGCTGCTTTCCGGCTTCGTGGAGCTGCCGCGCCGGCTGTTGCGCGACGATCCCTGCTACGTCCCGCCGCTGGACCTGATGGTCCGCCGCACCCTCGCCCCGCGGACCAACCCCTATTTCCGCGACGCCGAGGCGCGGCTGTGGCTGGCGCTGCGCGGTAACAGACCGGTGGGGCGGATCAGCGCCCAGGTCGACGCCCTGGCGCTCGCCCGGCACCGCGACGCGACGGGGCATTTCGGCTTCCTCGACGCCGAGGACGACGCGGAGGTCTTCGCGGCCCTGCTGGCGACGGCGGAAGCCTGGCTGGCGCGAAGGGGCATGGCGCGCGTGCGCGGCCCGTTCAGCCCGTCGATCAACGACGAGTGCGGGCTGCTCGTCGACGGCTTCGACAGCCCGCCCATGCTGATGATGGGCCATGCCCGGCCCCATTACGGCCGGCACCTGGCCGCCGCCGGCTATGCCGGCGCCAAGGACCTGCTGGCCTACGAGGCCCGGATCGGGGACGCGCTGCCCGAGCGCGGGCGCCGCCTGCTGGAACGCGCGTCGCGCGCGCAGGGCCTGGTCGTCCGTCCGCTGCGGCTCGACCGCTACGCCGAGGAGATCCGGACCGTGGTCGACGTCTTCAACGACGCCTGGGCCGGCAACTGGGGCTTCGTGCCGCTGGCGGGCGACCGGCTGGACCATCTCGCGCGCAGCCTCCGCCCCCTGATCGCCGAGGACCTGGTGGCGATCGCCGAGATCGACGGCGAGCCCGCGGCGATGATGATCGCGCTGCCCAACCTGAACGAGGCGATCGGGGATCTCGGCGGCACGCTGCTGCCGCTGGGCTGGGCGAAGCTGCTGTGGCGCCTGCGGGCGGGGCGCATCCTCTCCGCCCGGGTGCCGCTGATGGGCCTGCGCCGGCGGCACCACGCGAGCGCGGTGGGTGCGGCGGCGATGTTCGGGATGTTCGAGGCCGTGCGCGCGGCCTGCCGGCGGCGCGGCATGGAGCGCGCCGAGCTGTCCTGGGTGCTGGAGGACAACCGTCCGCTGCGCCACGTGCTGGAGGCGATGGGCGCCCGGCCGTACAAGACCTACCGCCTGTACGAGAAGACCCTGGTCCAGGAGGCTGTTGCCGGGATGCGCCCGCAGGACGTTGCGGCAGCGGCGCGAGCACCCGCCGCAACCCGCTCAGACAATGGCATCGAGGTCGACGCGCAGGGCATCGGCGATCCGCTTCATCACGTCGACCGAACCGGAGCGGGCACCTGATTCTATTTGGGAGACGTAGACTTGATTGATCCCGGCCGCTTCGGCGAGTTGCTTCTGAGTGAGCCCGCGGTACTCGCGGAACACCCTCATGGCAGCTTCGCCGGAAATCAGACGTCCGGCGACATCGTCCGGGAACGTCTCCGGTGACGTGGCCTCATAGACATCGTACGCCCGGCCGGCAGCTGCCTCATCGGCCGCATCGAGCAACCGCTCGTACTCGTCATACGGCAGCACCGCGAAGGCTGGCTTGCCGTCGGCATCACGGATGATTTGCGCCGTGTCAGCCATAGACACCTCCTCTCGGCCCGACTTCGATCACGATCAGGACCAGCTCGCCATCATCGACTTTGTAGACGATTCGCCAATCACCGACCCGAAGCCGGCAGGCATCGCGTCCCTTCAGCTTCTTGACGTTCCGAGCCTCGGCCGGGTTCGCTGCGACTTCCTGCACTTTGAAGCGGATCAGTTCGGCCGTGTTGCGCGGCAACCGGCGGAGCGTCTTCAAGGCCGCAGCAGTATAACGGATCGCATGCACGGCACCAGATATACGGGAGAATGGCGCCAGTTGGCAAGCCCCGTGGCTATATCACAGCATAGCATACTGCTATATGGCCAGAGAGATCCCCATCGAGCCTCATTCCTCACCCTGCCCGCCCGTCGCCCTGGCACCGGCACCCCATCCCGCCAAGCTGCGCAGGGCCGCGGGCAGGCGGCCGTCGATCGCGGCGAGGCCGAGGGCGATCAGGGCCATGCCGACGAAATGGCGGGGTTCGAGGCGTTCGCCCAGCACCAGCGTGCCGAGCAGGATCGCGCTGACCGGGATCAGGAAGGTGACGAGCAGCAGGTTGGTCGCCCCGGCCGTGGCGAGGACGCGGAAGAAGATCACGTAGGCCAGCGCCGTGCAGGCGAGCGCCAGCCCGACCAGCGCGCCCCAGGCGGCCGGGCTCGGCATCGCGAGCGTCCAGGGCCGGTCGACCAGCAGCACGAGCGGCAGCATCAGCACGCTCGAGCAGGTCACCTGCCCCGCCGCGATGACCAGCGGCGGGACGCCCATCGCCTTGAAGCGGCGCCCGTAGATCCCGGCCAGCGCGTAGACGGCGCTCGCCCCGAGGCAGGCCGCCTGCGCCAGCACGTCCGTGCCGAGCCCGTCCAGCGCCTGCGGGCCGATCATCGCGACGACGCCGCCGATCCCGACCGCGACCCCGACGAGGCGCGCCGGGGTCATCCGCTCGTCCCGCGTCAGTACATGGGCGAAGACGACCGCGAACAGCGGCGTCGTCGCGTTCAGGATGGAGGCGAGACCACTCGCGATCTGCGTCTGACCCCAGAAGATCAGGCTGAAGGGGATCACGTTGTTGATCGCGCCCATGACGAGGAACGCGCCCCAGACCCGCAGGTCCCGCGGCATCCGCCCGCCGAGCGCATGGACGACCGCGACCAGCGCCACCGCGGCGAGGGAGACCCGCCCGAGCACGACCGTCAACGGCGGCAACTCGCCGACGGCGACCTTGCCGAAGAAGAACGCCCCGCCCCACAGCACGGACAGGGCCAGCAGCAGGAACCATTCGGACGCCCCCATCCTTCTCGCCACCGGCCCTGCCATGCCTGCGCTCCCCCCGCGTCGCGATGCGATCCCGACGCGGTGTCTAGCACCGCCGCAGGGGGGCGGCACTCCGTTTCTTGCGGCGACGCGATCGTCGGGACAATCGGCGGTCGCGCGGCCCTCCTGCACTTGCAGGCGGCGCCTGGGGACACCATCTTCAATTCACGAGGCAGGCAGCCGGCGACGGCGCCGCCACAACACGACGGACTGGACGATTGCAAAAGGCCCGGGGCCCTGGTAAACGAGCAACCCTTCCCCGGCACGGGTGCCGGAGGGGTGGCCGAGTGGTTAAAGGCAGCAGACTGTAAATCTGCCCGCGACAGCGTACGCTGGTTCGAATCCAGCCCCCTCCACCAGTGCGATCCCGCGGACGAGACGGCGGCGCGCCGTTACCTCGCGGTTCCGATCGCTTCTTCCAACAGAGATTCCGGTGGCGACCGTCTTCCCCGCCACCCGGCGTCCGAGCGCTGCATCGCGCAGCCGGACGCCTCGGAGGACCCCCGCGCGAGCGGTGTTCCCAGGGACGGCGTCGAGAAGTACGAGAAAGAGACGACACGCTCAATGGCATTCAATCCCAACCGGCGGCCGCGCAACCGCGGCGGCCGCCGCCCCGTCGCGAGCGCACCCGAGACGCGCCGCATCCCTTCGGGCCCGGTTCCGGGCGCGGACGAGATCCTGTTCCTGCCGCTCGGCGGCTGCGCGCGCATCGGCATGAACATGGCGCTGTACGGCCATGCCGGCAAATGGCTGATCGTGGACGCCGGCGTGGCGTTCCCGGGCGAGGAGGCGCCGGGCATCAACTCGCTGATGCCCGACCCGCACTTCATCGAGGAACGCCTGGACGACGTCGTCGGCATCGTCGTGACCCATGCCCATGAGGACCATGTCGGCGCGATCCACCACCTGTGGCCGCGCCTCAACTGCCCGATCCACGCCAGCCCCTTCGCGGCGCACATCCTGCGCCAGCGCTTCGTCGAGGCGGGGACGGCCCGCGAGGTGCGCATCCGCACCTTCGAGATCGGCAGCCGCTTCGAGGTCGGTCCTTTCGACGTCGAGACGATCGCGGTCACCCACTCGATCCCGGAACCGGTGGCGCTGGCGATCCGCACGCCCGCCGGGACGGTCCTGCACACCGGCGACTGGAAGTTCGACGCGGCTCCCCTGGTCGGCGAGCCGACCGACGTCGAGGCGCTGCGGCGGCTCGGGGACGAGGGCGTGCTCGCCATGACCTGCGACAGCACCAACGCGGACGTCGAGGGCAGCACGAAGTCCGAGCAGACCGCGCTGGCCGGGCTGATCGAGACCTTCGCCGGCCGCAAGGGCGCCATCGCCGTCACCGGCTTCGCGAGCAACGTCGCCCGCATGAAGGCGGTCGCGGCGGCCGCGGCGGCGAACGACCGCCAGGTCGTGCTCGCCGGCCGGTCGCTGATCCGCATGGAGCAGGCGGCGCGCGCGACCGGGCATCTGGACGGCGTGCCGGAGTTCCTCAGCCTCGACGAGGCGACCCGCACTCCGCGGCGCAATCTCGTGCTGATGTGCACCGGCAGCCAGGGCGAGGAGCGCGCGGCGCTGAGCCGGATCGCGCATGGCGACCACCGCAGCCTGAAACTGGTCACGGGCGACACGGCGATCTTCTCGGCCCGGGCCATCCCCGGCAACGAGGAGTCGATCGAGCGCATCCAGACCCTGCTCGCACGGCGCGGGGTCGAGATCGTGACCCCGAACGATGCGCCGATCCATGTCTCGGGCCATCCCGCGCGCGACGACCTGAGACGGATGTACGGCCTGGTGCGGCCGCGCTTCGCGATCCCGGTCCACGGCACGATCACGCATCTCGAGGCGCATGCGCGCCTCGCGCGGACCTGCGGGGTCGAGCGGGCGCTGGTGCCCGAGGACGGCGACGTGATCCGGATCGCCGCGAGCGGCACCGCCGTGGTCGGCGCGGTCGAGACGCGGCTCCTGGCCGACGACGGCCGGCACCTGATGCCCTGGAACCCCGAGCCGGAATCCGCCGAGGTCCGCCAAGCCGCCTGAGCGCCTGGGCGCCATGGCGCAGACGCCCGCCGTCGACGTGCCGCCGCGATGGGCCGATGCCCTGGCGGCGGTCCTCGACCGCGGCGCCCGGACGGTCCTGCTGCTGGGGGCGACGGATACCGGCAAGACCAGTTTCTGCCGCTTCGCGGCCTCCGCCCTCGCCGACGCCGGCAGGACGGTGGCCGCGGTCGACGCCGATCCCGGCCAGAAGTGGATCGGGCCTCCGGCGACGGTCGGCCTCGGCTATCCGATGCCGGGTCGCCCGGACCCGCCGGCGGTGGCCCTGGGTTTCGTCGGCAGCCCCGACCCGGCCGGCCATTTCCTCCCGCTGGTGGCGGGGACCATGCGCCTCGTCGAGGATGCCGCGGCCGACCTGGTCCTGGTCAACACCGCCGGCCTCGTGACCGGCCCCGGCCGGCTGCTGACCGACCATCTCGTCGAGGCGGTGCGCCCCGAGCTGATCGTGGCGATCGAGCGCGCGGGCGAGCTGGCCCCCCTGCTCGACGCCAACCGGCACGTCCCGGCGCTGATCCTGGCGCCGTCGCCGGCCGCCCGGCGAAAAAGCGCCGCTCGTCGCCGCGCCCTGCGCCGCGCGGGATTCGCCGCGGCGTTCGAGGGAGCCACCACCCTCGCCTTCGACCCCCGCGCGCTCGCCCTGCAGCGCGCCGCCTCCGCTCCCGAGCCGGAACCGGGCGCCTCCCTGCTGTGCGCCGCCTGCGACGCGGGCGGCCGGATGCTTGGCCTGGCGCTGCTCGACCGGAACGGTCCCCCCGCGCTGCGCACGGCCGTTCCGGCCCCGGCGGTGGCCGTCCTGCAGCTCGGCACGCTCCATCTCGACGCGGAGTTCGGCGAGATCCGTCCCCGATCCTTCCGCCGCAAGGACCGGAGTTCCGCCCGCGGCGTGGGGACGTAGCGCTACAGCACGGCCAGCGCGCTCTCCAGGTCGCGGCGCAGGTCGCCCGTGTCCTCGATGCCGACGGAGATGCGGATGAAGCCGTCGAGGATGCCGAGCTCGCGGCGCTTCTCCGGCGGCAGCGAGGCGTGGGTCATGATCGCGGGATGCTCGATCAGGCTCTCGACGCCGCCCAGGCTCTCGGCCAGGGCGAACAGCTCGCACCGCTCCAGCATGCGCTTCGTGCCGTCCAGCCCGGCGTTCAGCTCGACCGAGACGATGCCGCCGAAGCCGTGCATCTGCCGCTTCGCCAGCGCGTGCTGGGAATGGCTCTCCAGGCCGGGATAGTAGACGCGGCGCACGCCGGGATGGCGCTCCAGCCAGCGCGCGATCTCCAGCGCGCTCGTGCAGTGCCGCTCCATGCGCAGCGCCAGCGTCTTCAGCCCGCGCAGCGCCAGGAAGCTGTCGAACGGCCCCGAGATCGCGCCGACGGCGTTATGCAGGAAGGCGAGCCGCTCGCCCAGTTCCTCGTCGCGTACGACGACGGCCCCGCCGACCATGTCGGAATGCCCGTTCAGGTACTTGGTCGTGGAGTGGGTGACGATGTCGAACCCGACTTCCAGCGGGCGCTGGACCCAGGGGCTGGCGAAGGTGTTGTCGGCGGCGGCGAGGATGCCGCGCCGGCGCGCGAAGGTCGCGATCGCCTCCAGGTCGGCGAGCTTCAGCATCGGGTTGGTCGGGGTCTCGACCCAGATCAGCCGCGTATCGGGACGCACCGCGCGCTCCAGGGCCGAGGGGTCGGACAGGTCGGCATAGGTGACGTCGAGCCCGGAGGTACGCCGGCGCACGCGCTCGAACAGGCGGTAGGAGCCACCATAGAGGTCGTCGGCGGCGACGATGTGCGAGCCCGCGTCCAGCAGTTCGAGCACGGTCGCGATCGCCGCCAGGCCGGAGGCGAAGGCGAAGCCCCGCACGCCGCCTTCCAGGTCAGCGATGCAGCGCTCGAACGCCATGCGCGTCGGGTTCTGCGAGCGGGAATACTCGTACCCCTTGTGGACGCCCGGGCTCTCCTGGACGTAGGTCGAGGTCGCGTAGATCGGCACCATGACCGCGCCGGTGGTCGGGTCGGGGTGCTGGCCGCCGTGGATCGTACGGGTGGCGAAGGTGAGCCGGTTCGGGGTGTCGGCGCTCATGACTGCCTCAGACGCAGGTGGTTGATCAGGTCGACCCGGGTCACGAGGCCCAGGAAACGGTCGCCTTCCGTGACGATGGCGACGCGGTCGGCGGCGAAGACGGGGTGGAGCGCCTCGATCGGCGCACCGGCGTCGAGGGTCTGGAGCTGGCGGACCATCGCGTCGGACACGGGGCGCGCGAAGGGATCGCCGTCGCCGTCCGCGAGCAGGCGGCGCAGCAGGTCGCTCTCGTCGATCAGCCCGGCGATCCTTCCGTCCTCGACGACCGGGAGCTGAGAAACGTCGGCGGCGCGCATGCGGCTGTAGGCGGTGCGCAGGGTGTCGTCCGGACCGACCGTGATCGTGCCGCCCTGGTCGTAGCGCCGGGTCACGAGGTCGCTCACCGTGCCGCGCTCGGGCCGGCGGACGAAGCCCTGTTCCAGCAGCCAGAAGTCGTTGAAGACCTTGGTGAGATACTTGTTGCCGCTGTCGCAGATCAGGGTCGCGACGTTGCGCGGGACGGTCTGCTCCCGGCAGTAGCGCAGCGCCGCCGCGACCAGCGTGCCTGACGAGGAGCCGGCGAGGATGCCCTCCTTCGTCAGCAGGTCACGCGCGGTCTCGAAGCTCTCCTGGTCGGTGATGGTGTAGGCCCGCGACACGAGGCTGAGGTCGCAGTTCGCCGGCACGAAGTCCTCGCCGATGCCCTCGACCGCCCAGGACCCGGCCTCGACCTTCCTGCCGGACTCCACCAGCGGGGCGAGCACCGATCCGGCGGGGTCCGCCAGCACGATCTCGGTCTTCGGCGACACCTTCCTGAGGAAGCGGCCGATCCCGGTCAGCGTGCCGCCCGAGCCGACGCCGCACACGAAGGTGTCGATCCGCCCGCCCATCTGCTGCCAGATCTCCGGTCCGGTCGTGGTCTCGTGCGCGAGCGGATTGGCGGGGTTCTCGAACTGGTTGACGTAGAAGGCGTCGGGGATCTCCGCCGCGAGGCGGTGCGCGATGTCCTGGTAGTATTCGGGATGCCCCTTGCCGACGTCGGAACGCGTGATGCGCACGTCGGCGCCCAGCGCCTTCAGGTGCAAGATCTTCTCGCGCGCCATCTTGTCGGGCACGACGAGGACGAGGCGGTAGCCCTTGCGCGCGGCGACCAGCGCCAGGCCTAACCCCGTGTTGCCGGCCGTGGCCTCGATGATCGTGGCGCCCGGCGCCAGCCGTCCTTCCCGCTCGGCCGTCTCGATCATCGACAGGGCGATCCTGTCCTTGATGGAGCCGCCGGGGTTCTGGCTCTCGAGCTTCACCCAGAGCCGGCACCGCCCGGTGTCGATTCCCGTGATCTCGACCATGGGCGTGCCGCCGATCATCGACAGCACGCCCGGCCGCGCGGCCGCCGGGGGCTCGTGCGACTTCTTCGGGGTCATGGGGTGTCCTCCCTTCCGCCGGGTCGGCCTCCGTGCGGCCGACCTCTCGACTATCCATCGTTCCGTTATGCCACGACCGCACGACTTCGTCACACTGCGCGCATTTTCACGTCTCGCGCTTTTCGCGCCGGCAATTCCGATCGGACGGGGTATTGCCATTCGCGCCGGACATTGCCGGCATGCCGGGCCCCGGACTGCACAAGGCCCCGCGCCTCCCCATGTTCCGGGAGTCGCGAAGCGGCGACTCGCCACGAGACGGACATTCCCGATGACCCAGCCCCCGACGCCCCAATCGACGACGGTCCACGCGACGACGGCCCAGTCGACGACCGGCCCGATGCCTTCCCTGTTCGTCTCCCACGGCTCCCCCATGATGGCGGTCGAGAACGGGCCGGCGCGGCGCTTCCTGACCGGCTGGGCCGAGGGGCTCGCCCGCCCCTCGGCCATCCTGGTCGCGACCGCGCACTGGGAAGCGGACCGCCCGAGCCTGTCGGCAGCGGACGGCCCGAGGACCGTCCACGACTTCGGCGGCTTCCCCCGCGCGCTGTACGAACTGCGCTACCCCGCCCCCGGAGCGCCGGCGCTCGCGCGCGAGGCCGCCGGGCTGCTGGCGGCACGCGGGATCGAAGCGCGCCTCGACCCCGCGCGCGGCTTCGATCACGGCGTCTGGGTGCCGCTGATGCTGATGTACCCGCAGGCCGACATCCCGGTCGTGTCGCTCTCGGTCCAGCCGGGACTCGGACCCCGGCACCACCTGGAGATGGGCGAGGCGCTGCGGCCGCTGCGCGAGCGCGGGGTCCTCGTCGTCGGCTCCGGCTCGCTGACCCACAACCTGGCGGAGTTCTTCCACGGGCCCCGCGACGGCGGCGTCCCGGACTGGGTGTCGGATTTCGCGGGCTGGATCGCGGAGCGCATCGGCGAGGGCGACGCCGAGGCGCTGGCCGACTACCGGACGCTGGCGCCGACCGCCGCGCGCAATCACCCGACGGAGGAGCACCTGCTGCCCCTGTTCGTGGCGCTGGGCGCGGCCACGCCCGGCCGGCCCGGCCGCCGCATCCATTCCGGTGTCGAGAACCGGGTGCTGGCGATGGACGCCTACGCGTTCGACTGAACGAAGCCCCGCCTCACGAATTGCTGTGAGGCGGAATTCGCCTCGCGCCTCATAGGCGCTCCGCGCGCAGGTCCGGACCGCGGCGCGACGGGCCGAGCGTCGGCGCGACGCGGTCGCGGCCGATCCCGTCCCAATGCTCAGGCCCGCGCCCGGGGCGCTGCGCCTTCGGGCGGCCGGCGCGCCACCAGACCAGCCCGGCCAGCAGCGCCAGGACCGCCATCCCGGCATAGAGCGCCGAATGGACCCAGCGCGGCACCGCGAGGCTGCCGAGGCTCCATCCCTCCTCCGCCGCCACCGAGGCCGGGGAGGCGCCGCCGGCGAGGCGGCCGTCGTCGGTGGTGACGGCGGCGCGCGGCGCGGCGCCGACCGACTCGACGAAGCTCTCCTCCGCCTCGCCGGCGGCCTGGACCGCGATGGTCGGGGCGGCCTGCACCTTCGGAGGGCCGGACGGGGCCGCAGCGCCCTGGCCGGACGACGTCCCACCGGAGCCGGCCGGCTTCGGCGCCGCGAGGTTGCCCATGGTCGGCGTGGACGCCGATTCGCGGATCGCCAGCAGCTTCGCCGTGGTGGCGGCATCAAGCCGGCCGCTGGCGGGAAGCCCGTTCTTCTTCTGGAATGCGCCCAGCGCGGCACGGGTGCGGTCGTTCATCTCACCGCGCGCCGGGCCGGGATCGAAGCCCTCCGCCTTCAGCACGGTCTGCGCCCACTGGATGTCGGCCTTGGACGGATCGGCGGCCTCGGCGCCCGGCCCGGCGAGCGCCAGCATCCCGCCAACCGCAACCGCCGCGGCCGTCCGGCGCAGCGGGACCGCGACCCGCCACCGACCTGGAACCATGTCTTCCTCTCCCTGGAGAAACCGGGCGGTCGGACCCGCCCCCTTCCGGACCGTGATAGCAGATCGCGGATCAGCGCGCATCGGGGGCGCGCGGGTCGAGCGAGCCGACCGCGGGGCTGGTCGCCGGCAGGTTGACAAAGCGCGGCCGCCGCCGCGGCACGCCGCGCCGGGCGGCGAGGCGCCAGCCCGTGTACAGGGCGAGGGCGCCGTAGACGACGCCGGCGAAGGCGAACAGGCCGGCCGGGCCCATGCGGTCCATCACCGCGGCGGCCAGCAGCGGACCGGCGGTGGAGCCGATCGCCCAGACCATCAGCAGCCCGCTCGCGAGCCCCACGAGCTGGTCGGCGCGCGCGAGGTCGTTCGCGTGCGCAATGCTGAGCGCGTAGATCGACAATGCGAACCCGCCCCAGGCCGCGAACAGCGCGAACAGCGACCACAGCGGCAGCATCGGCCCGGCCAGCAGCGCCGCCGACGTGCCGAGCGCGCCGAGCGCCGTGACCAGGATCACGACCCGGCGGTCGATGCGGTCCGACAGGTGGCCGAGCGGCCATTGCAGCAGCAGCGTGCCGAGCTGCATCGCCGAGACGACGGCGGCGGTCAGGCCGCGCGGCAGGTCGATCAGGGTGGCGTAGACCGGGGCGAGGCCGATCACCGCGCTGTTGACGAGCCCGGCGACGAGGCAGCCGGCGACGGCGGCGGGTGCCACCGCGTAGAGTTCGCGCAGGCCGAGCGTGCGCATGTCGGCGACGTCCGGCCCCGGGCTGCGGGTGGTGGCGAGCGGGATCAGGCACAGGGAATAGATGGCGCTGCCGGCCATCAGCAGGGCGATCGGCGTCAGCGGCAGGGCGAGCGCCATCTGGCCCGCGATCAGGGCGAACTTGTTGGCGAGCATGTAGGCGCTGATCAGCGAGCCGCGGGTCTCGCGCGCCGAGCACGCGTTCAGCCAACTCTCCAGAGAGGTGAAGAGCGCGGCCGAGGCGAAGCCGGTCGAGAGCCGGAGCACCGTCCACAGCACGGCGTCGGTCTCGATCGCGAAGGCGAGCGTGGTGACGGCGGTGACGGAGGCGAAGGTGGCGAAGACCCGGATGTGGCCGACGCGCCGAATCAGGGCCGGCGCCGCGATGCAGCCGGCCAGGAAGCCGACGGCATGGCCCGCGACCATCGCGCCGATGGCACCGGACGAGAAGCCGTCCGCCGCCATGCGGATGGGCAGGAAGGTCTGGACCAGGCCGTTGCCGACATGGAGGATGGCCGCGCTGAGGATCAGCGCGCCGAGCGAGAGGGGACCGTTCACGACCTGACCGGGGGCTTCGAAGGGACGAGGCGGCCCCCATCATGCCACGACGCGATGCATGCGCCCAGAGGCGGCGGTCGGAAACGGAAACCTTGTGCCGGAGCCCGGCGGGCCGACATTATGACATCCGCGAAACGACGGTGGAGCAATGGCTGCGCGCCAGGTGCGCCGGCCCGGTCATGAACGATCCCTACCCTACCCCCGGCAGCCCCCGTGCCGCGTCGCCGACGCAGGCCGCTATCGGCGCACACCCGCCGGCCGACACCGACGGACGCCGCACATGCTTGTCCTAGAGATTGCGACAATCGTTTTTCTCACCCTGCTCAACGGCGTCTTCGCGATGTCGGAGCTGGCGCTGGTATCCTCGCGCAGAGGACGGCTCCAGCACATGGCCGGGCGGGGCGACCGCGGCGCGAAGACGGCGCTACGCCTGATCGAGGACCCTAGCCGCTTCCTCAGCACGGTCCAGATCGGCATCACCCTGGTCGGCGTCATCGCCGGCGCCTTCGGCGGCGCCACGCTCGGCCAGCGGCTCGGCGCCTGGCTCCAGGCGTTTCCCGCCCTCGGCGGCTATGGGAGCGTGATCGGCGTCGGCTCCGTCCTCGTCGCGATCACCTACCTGTCGATCGTACTGGGCGAGCTGATCCCCAAGCGCATCGCGCTGAGGAACCCCGAGCGCACGGCCGCCCTGGTCGCGATGCCGATGCGCATGCTCTCGAAGGCCGCCGCCCCCTTCGTCTGGCTGCTCGGCACCTCGACCGACGCGCTGCTGCGCCTGCTCGGCCTGCACGGCGAACGGGAGACGACCGTCACCGAGGAGGAGGTCCGTTCCCTGATCACCGAAGGAACACAGGCCGGCGTGTTCGCGCCGGAGGAGAAGGAGATGATCGACGGCGTGTTGCGCCTGGCCGACCGGACGGTACGCGGCATCATGACGCCACGCCCGGACATCGTGTGGCTGGACGCGGACGATCCCCGCGACGCCGTCCTCGCCGAGATCCGGGACGGCGGCCATTCGCGCTACCCCGTGTGCCGTGGCGAGCTGGACGAGCTGGTCGGCATCGTGCACACGCGAGACCTGATCGGGGCCGTGGCCCGGGACGGGATGCTCGACCTCGCGGCGAGAGCCGTGCCGCCGCTGGTCGTCCACGACCGGATGCCGATCCTGAGGCTGCTGGACCTGATGAAGAAGTCGGGCCTGCACCTCGCCGTCGTGGTCGACGAGTACGGCAGCATCGAGGGGGTCGCGACGATCACCGACATCCTTGAAACCATCGCCGGCGACCTGCCGGAACCCGGCGAGCCGCCGGAGCGGGCCGCGGTTCGCCGCGAAGACGGCTCGTGGCTGGTCGAAGGCTGGATGCCGGTCGACGAGTTCGAGGACCTGCTCCATCTGCAGGGGCTGCGCGGCACCGGCGACTACCAGACGATCGCGGGCTTCGTACTGCACCGGTTCGGCCGGGTGCCGGCCGCCGGCGACGCCTTCGATCACGAGGGCACGCGCTACGAGGTCGTCGACATGGACGGGCGCCGCATCGACAAGATCCTCGTAGTCCCTCCGGCCGAACGGGTGAACGGCGATGCGGCATAGCCCCGTCCGCACCTGAGCACGCCGGGGCCGCCCCTTCCGGGAGCGAGGCAGCATCGAGGAATGCGCCTATCCCGACGGCTGCCACGTCCTGGTCGCGGCGGCCCTGGAGCTGTCGGGCGGGCGCATCGCCCGTCACCTTGCCGTACAGGCCTGGGACGACGTGACCGCGGCCTCGACCTGACGGCCCCAGTCGTCCTCGCCGCCCCGGAAACCGAGACGGGCCCGGCCCAGCCCGGCCAGCATCGATGCGTCCGCCGCGAGGCGCTCCACCGCGACCCAGCGGTTCCAGTCCGCGGCGACCGACCAGCCCTCCTCGCCGATGCGCGCCCGCGCCAGGCGGTAGTGGAAGGCCGGGCGGCGGCCGATCTTCTCGTGCGGCAGCAGCGCCCTGACCCGCGGCTCGTCGATGTGGAGCAGCACCGGCAACAGGTCGAGCCCGCGGTTCCGGCTTGGATTGGCGGCCAGATAGTCGTCCGCGAAGCGGACCAGGTCCGGCCGGTAGCCGGGGTCGACGACCAGGCGCAGGTAGTCGTCGGGAAACCGCCCGGCCCCGCCGCGCCGCCCGCCGACGCCGGCGCGGCGCAACCACGGCTCGAGCAGCAGGAACGCCTTGAGATGGGTGGCGAGGGTCGCCGCATCGAGCCGGGGGACGTCGACGTTGAAATGCAGGCCCGGCGTCTCGACCGGGAGCACGCCGGCCGCCCGGGCGCCAGCCCGGCCGAGGGCCGCGACCAGGCCATCGATCTCCGGCAGCCGGTGCAAGGCGAGCGGTTCCGTGATCAGTTCGCACGGGACGACCGGACGGAGCAGCCGGCCGAGCAGAACGGCGCCACGCGCGCCGAGGCGCAGCGGCAGCGTGTCGGCATGGCGCTGCGGATGGGCATGGCGCAGGTCGAGCTCGACCGCCAGTCCGCCCAATGCGGTGCCCGGCACCCGGAAGGCATGAGGGTCCTCCTCGACCACCGTCCCGCCGAACGCGGTCGCCAGCGCCCGGGCGGCCCGGGCCGCGCCGAGGCGCATGAACTCGATCTCGACGCCGACGCGGCGCGGCGCGCCGTCCGCGACCCGGAGCACCGGCGGCATCTCGAACGCCGCTGAGGCCGGCTCCGGCGCGAGAGGCCGGAGCGGCAGGCACGAGTTCGACATTCCCGCTCCCCGACGAAGGACCGAGCACGAGGCTCGCGTCACAGGTGAACGGATATGGGGACCGGAGGGTCCGGGGGCCAGCTGGAAGCGGCTTTCGTCGCCGGGGCGGTCCTGGTGAACCGGGCCCCTGCTCGCACGAACGGCAAGCGCCCGCGACGAAATCCACTGCATTTTCCGGGTATTCAACACGTTCCGGGTCCCTAGGTCATGAGTAGGTAGCACGGACTATGTTATGCGAAAGCGAATTCCAGTAATTTTTTTACAGGAACAGCGCAAGTTCGTTGAGGAACGGAAATGGAAAACGATAAGTTTTTGATTTCATCCGGAATAAAATCTAGTCTCGATAATCTTGAATCCATAAAACACACACACTCATTCTGGCGAAACAAGATTTTTTCCGCCTGCGAATCCGGCACGCTGACCCGTTCGGATTTCCAATACATTTTTTGCCAATATTACAAGTATTCAAAAGATTTTACGAGATATATTGCGGCTTTGATGGCGAACTGCGAAAGCGACTACTACCGCTCCTGCCTTTCCATGAACCTGTGGGAGGAAGGCGGCGGGGCAAATCCGGACGAACGTCACGCGCAGATGTTCCGCGACTTCCTGCAGCGCACCCTCGGAGTCCGCAACCTCGACGAAATCCAGTACGACGACCATACCCTGCTCTTCGCCCAGCAGTATCTGGACCGCTGCCGCTACAACGCAGCGCCGTACGGGACCGCGTTCCTGTCGATGGGGACGGAGGGGATCGTTTCGCGCATGTACTCGATCCTGATCAAGGGCATGCGTGCCGCGGGCATCGCCGACGACGACTTGAGGTTCTTCAAGCTCCACGTCGACTGCGATGACGATCACGCCGAAGTCCTGGCGGAAATGATGGCGTCCTACAGCGACCGGCCAGACTGGTACAACACATGCGCGACCGCCATCGACGACGCCCTCACGCTGCGCGGGCGGTTCTTCGACAGCCTCTATGAGCGCCTGTGGGTCCGCCGCGTCGAACCCATCGCCGAAGACGTCCGCCGCGGCCCGGCCCTTGCCGAGAACGGGGCGGACGGCCGGCGGACGGCCGGTCAGGTCCTCGACCATCAACTGGCGACGGTTCCCGCCGGCACCAAGCCCACGGTCCAGCGCCGTCCCGACGAGTGCCTGTTCTTCATAGCGTCCGGAGAAGCGGAGATAACCGTGGACGGCCGGCTGCATCGCCTGCGCGAGGGGCAGCATGTCGCGGCGCCGCGCTGGAGCGAGGTCTCCATCGCGAACTCCGGCTCTACCAACCTGCACTACCTGTGCGTCAGCGACCGCCATCTCGCGCAACGGTTCGGCCAGTTCGGCCGGGCGGGTTCCGCCGCGGAACACCCCGTCGCCGCAAGCACGGCCGCGGCGCCGGCGCCTTCCAGCCTCCGGGCGAACGCCTAGCCGCCGTACCCGATCCGACAGGAGAAACCGGATGCATCGCTACAACGCGAAGGACTTCGCGCGGGTGGGTGACAGCCTGCGTCCGAGGATGCCGGCCGACCCGGAGCTGCTGATTCATCGCAACGTGCGCGGCGGCCCCGCCGACCCCGAGTTCGCGCAGGAACGTGGAGCGGCAGTGTTCGTCGCGGACATCCCGTCCGAGAAATACAGCGTCACCTTCTCCGAGATCGCTCCCTTCGGCCAGAAGCGGAACCACCGGCACAGCTACGACGCCATCACGATCTTCGAGGCCGGCGAAGGCTACAGCGTCATCGAGGGCCGGAAGGTCGAGTGGAAGGCCGGCGACGTGCTGATGATCCCCGTGTGGGCATGGCACCAGCACTTCAATCCCAATCCGGAGGCCGTCAGATACGTGACCTTCGAGAACGCCCCCGAACTGCTCAACAGCGGACTTGCCGTCCGCGAAGAAGCCTGAGGCGCGACCGATGCGCTGCGCAACATGAAGCAGGGGGAATGACATGGAATCGCTGGCAAGCATCGATCGGACACGAAGCAAGTACCCGCGCAATCAACGGGTGGACCGTATCTTTTCCGCGGTCGTGCGGCGATCTCCGGACCGGGCGGCGCTCGTCCACCAGGGGCGGGTGGTGACGTACGGGGAGCTCGATGCGGCCTCCGATCGCATCGCCGAGATGCTGTCGAGGGAGCACGCCGGTCACGACGGGCCGGTAGGACTTTGCATCGACCGGTCGCCGGCTGCCATCGCCGCGATGATCGCCATCATGAAGGTCGGCCGGGCCTACCTGCCGCTCGACCGCGTCTATCCGGAAACCCGGCTGCGGCTGATGGTCGAGCACTCGGGCTGCCGGCTGATCCTCTGCACCGACGAAACCAGGGAAATGTTCGCCGGGCAGGACTGCGCCCTGCACAGCCTGGACGGCGCGCAAGTCTTCTCATCCGCCGCCCCCGTCCACCCGCCCCGTTCCGACCGCGGGGCGATGGTCCCCGCATACGTCATGTATACGTCCGGTTCGACGGGGATACCGAAGGGCGTCGTGGTCCCGCACCGAGCCATCGCGCGGCTGGTCATCAACACGAACTACGTCACCATCACCGAGCACGACACCTTCCTGCAGCTGGCGCCGACGGCGTTCGACGCATCCACGTTCGAGATCTGGGGGGCCCTTCTGAACGGCGCGCGCCTGGTCCTCTACGATCAGCCGGCGCTCGACCTCGACCGGCTGGGCGCGCTCATTCACGAGCATCAGGTCACGGTACTCTGGTTGACGGCCGGCCTGTTCAACCAGGTCGTCGAGGCCGGCGTCGAGCTTCTTGCGCCGGTGCGCCAGCTGGTGGTGGGGGGCGACGTCCTGTCGCCGACGCATGTGCGCCGCACGATGGACGCGCACCCCCACTGCCAGGTCATAAACGGATACGGCCCGACCGAAGGCACGACGTTCAGCGTGTGCCACCGCATCCAGCGAAGCGACCTCGACCTGAAGTCGATCCCCATCGGCCGCCCCATAGCCAATACCCGAGTCCACATCCTCGATGCCGACCAGGCGCCGGCGGGAGCGGGCGAGATGGGCGAACTGTGGATCGGGGGCGACGGCCTGGCACTCGGCTACCTCGGCGATCCGGAGCTGACCAGGGACAAGTTCCGCCGGATCGTCGTCCATGGACGCACGGAACGCCTCTACAGGACGGGCGACCTGGTGCGCCTCAACGACCGCGACGAGATCGAATTCCACGGGCGCGTCGACCGGCAGCTGAAGGTCCGCGGTTTCCGGGTGGAGCCGCTGGAAATCGAGAACCGCCTTCTGCAGATCGACGGCGTGACGCACGCGGTCGTACTGGGGCGGCCCGGATCGAACGGCGACATGCGGCTGGTCGCGTATCTCACCGGCCCCAGCGGGTCCATTCCTTCATCGACGGACCTGCGCCGCGCGCTCCTGCGCGTCCTGCCGACATACATGGTGCCGGATACCTTCGTCTTCCTCGACGCGATCCCGCTGACCGAGAACGGCAAGGTCGACCGGGCGAAGCTGCCGGCGCCGGACTGGCGCCCGCTGTCGGCCTTCTCCGCCGACGTCGCCAGGACCCCGCTGGAACGAGCGGTCGAGACCCTTCTGGCGGAGCTTCTCGGCCCGCGTCGTCCGCGTCGGCTGTCGGACCCCGTACCCCTGCCGGACGAGGGCCCGGGCGACGGACAGGACCACGGAAAGGGCCAAGAAAAGGGCCAAGAAAAGGGCGGTCTCGCGCTGCTGCAGGAACGGCTGCGCGCCCGCTTTCAGGTTTCGCTGGACAGCGAAGCCTTCACCCCCGGCCGCACGTCTGCTGCCGACATCGTCAACCACCTGCGAGAACAGCTGAACTCAAGGAGAAGCATCATGAACGACCAAGTGCTCAGCCAGCCCGAAATGGAAAAAGTCGTCACCGAGGTCTGGAGGGAAGTCCTGGGCGCGGATGCGCCCGCCACGATCGGCCTCGACGACGAATTCTTCGACCTCGGCGGGACGTCCCTCTCGATGCTCAGCGTCGTCGCGAAGCTGTCGCAGCGCCTGGGCCGGAAGCTCCCCAGCGCCGTGGTCGCCGACGGCGCGACCGTCGCGGCCCTGGCCGCGAGCTGCCGCGAAGAGCTCAGCCGGGCCCACGCCGCCTGAGCCGCGAGGCCGGCAACGTCACACCCCAACCAGGTTAGGACGCATCAGATGCAACAGACCAAGGCGCAGGCCGCACCGACCTTCTTCATGTCGGAGGAAGAGATCGCCGCCTTCCATCGCGACGGGGTCGCCGGCCCGTTCAAGCTCCTCGACCAGGACGAGATGAAGGAGCGGTGGAAGAGGGAACGCCCCAGGCTGTTCGACCGCTCGCATGCCGTCTATCCGGATGCGGAGCCCGGCAGCGGGGTCTACGACTACGACCGCCACCTGGACAACGAGTTCCTCGCCGAGCTCGTGTGCCGGCCGGAGATCACCCATCGGCTGGCCGGCATTCTGGGCCCGGACGTCCTGTGCTGGCGCTCCGAGTTCTTCGTGAAATACCCCGGCGACGAGGCGACCGACTGGCACCAGGCCGATCACTTCGGCGGCGCGTCCGGCATCCCGCACATCCGCTGGCCGGGCAGCGTCGGTCTGAAACGAAGCGTGTCGGGCGAACAGAACGGCACCATGACGGCCTGGATCGCCTTCACCGACGCCGACGAGGAGACGTCGTGCATGCGCTTCATTCCGGGAACGCGGCACGAACTGCACTACGACGAAATCCAGGGCATGACGTACGAGCCGGACAAGAAGAACCAGCGGGTGATCGCGGGTGAGAAGCGCGGCTTCTTCGGCTACGACTGGCGGGAACTGAAGGTCGACCCGAACTTCGAGCCGGACGAGTCCAAGGCATTCTCCGCCCCGTGCAAGGCCGGCGAGTTCATGCTGTTCTGGTCGACGACGATGCACGCGTCGCACCCGCATCTCGGCAAGGGACGCCCCTACCGCCTCGCGTTCGCCCCGCGCTACGTGCCGACCAGCGTCACCATCTACGAGGACATGAAGGAGACGGGGACGGTGACCGAGTTCGGGGGAACGTTCCCGCTGGACAAGTACGGCTCCGTCCTTGTCTCGGGCCGGAACGACCATCCCCATCATCGCATCGCCGAGCGCACCACGCGCGGGGTCCCCTTCGTCAACCACAACCCGCGGTGAGGGAGCCGTCCCCAGCGGGGCGGATTACCGGCCATGATTGATTTGGCAAGCGATCGGCAGGGGTTCCACCTGTCCCCGGAAGAGGTCGAACTGTTCCACACCCGGGGCTACCTGGGCCCGTACGACCTCTTCGGACAAGACGAAATGAAGGCGCACTGGCGGCGGGAGAGGCTGCGGCTGTTCGACCGGAGCCGGGCTCCCTATCCCGACGCCCAGCCCGGTTCGGGCATCTACGACTACGACCGCCACTTCGACATCGACTTCCTGTCGGACGTCGTGGTGCGGCCCGAGCTGGTCCATCGGATGATGTCGCTGCTCGGCCCGGACGTGATCTGCTGGCGCACGGAGTTCTTCCCCAAGTACCCCGGCGACGAAGGGACCGACTGGCACCAGGCGGATACGTTCGGGGGAGCCGACGGCATCCCGCATCTGATCTGGCCGGAAGGCTCCGACTTCGGCGGCGCGGTGACGGCGTGGATCGCGTTCACGGACGCCACCGAAGAAACGGGCTGCATGCAGTTCATTCCCGGCACGCAGCGGACGATGTACTACGACGAGAGCAAGGGGATGCATTACGACCTGGAGCGCGTCAACAAGAAGGAGGTGAACGGCGTCCTTCGCGGCTTCTTCGGCTATGACTGGCGCGAGATCCAGAAAGATCCGGACTGGATACCGGACGAGTCGAAAGCCGTCTCCGTCCCGTGCAAGGCGGGGCAGTTCCTGATCTTCCCTTCGACCCTGATGCATGCCTCGCTCCCGCATCAGGGAAAGAGCAGGGAGCCGCGCATCGCGTGGACCTGCCGCTACGTGCCGACCTCGGTCTCCGTCTACGAGCGGATGCGGGAGACGAATGTCGTGCATGAGCTCGGAGGTTCCTTCTCGCTCGACAACTACGGCGTCGTGCTGGTCGCCGGCCGGGACGAGCACGGCCGAAACAAGGTCCGGGAACGCACGATGACGGGCAAGCCGTTCGTCAATCAGGTCCCGAGGTGAGCCGGGCCGGCGCCTTCGTCACGCGAGGCGCCGGCCCTTTTTTTTCGTGAGTGGGGGCGGAGTGATGACCAGCAGTGCTCGTTTCGCGGCGTCGATGGCCGCGGCAATCGACGAGATCGCCGCCCGCGACGGCGGATACCTTTCGCGGTTCGGCCTGCCGTGGCCGGACGCCGACCACCTGCTCGAACGCTACCGCGCGGAGCTGGCCGACACCGGTTGGAGCCCATCCATGCTGACGGCCGCGCTCGCCTCCGGCCGTGAACGGGCGAGCCGGGACGCCCGCGTCGTCGAGCCCGACGGACGGCACGCGCTGGCGGACTGGATCGGCCTGTCGTCCGTGGACGCCTACTGCATGGAGGAGGGGAGCCTCGCCGCGGCACCGGTCGATCCGGCCAGCCTCCGCACCCGTCTTTCGTCCGGCTTCGACTACGTCGAGGCACCGGGCGGTCACGGCGCGTTCGTCGCGAAGAGCGGCGATACGCCCCTGCTGCTGCTCAATGCGACGGGCGTTCCGCTGGCCGTGTGGCGCCAGCTGATATTCGACCGGTCGCATCCCTTCAAGCTCGTCATCCCCAACAGGGGACAGTCGAGCATCCTCGACGGCGGCCTCGATACCTTCCTGGACATCGAGGGCGAGGCGTCGGGAACGCTGGCCGCCGTCACGCAGGCCGGCATCCGGGACTTTCACATCCTGGCATGGTGCAACGGCGCGCGGCTGGCGCTCGAGGTCGGCCGCCGCGCCGGCGGGCTCGCGCGTTCGATGGCATTGCTGTCGCCGATGTTCAAGGGAACGGCGGACGTGCCGGCGGCACTGTCGCGCTACGAACGGGACCTGCAATCCCTCCTGGACGTCGTCCTGGCCAATCCCGACTACGCCGAGCAGTTCATCCGGCACGTTCCGGGGATGGCGGCGCCCGTCGAGTGGGGGAAGCTCCCCCCCGACGACGGCAGGCACGTGGAGGTCCTGCTCGGGCTGCCCCGCGACGTCGACCGCATGGCGTTGCTTCAGCCGTTGCTGAGCCCGTCGTCGATGGCCAACGTGGCCAGGCGGGTCGCCAGCGACGAGCGGCAGCCGACGCTGCAGGTGCTCGACAGGCTGACGATCCCGCTGTTCGTGCTGCTCGGCAGCCACGACAACATCATCAGCAATCGGGCCGTCCTGAACGTGCTCTCCCGCAGCACGTCCCAGGCTTGCGTGATGCGGCTCCACGGTGCCGGGCACTACCTGCACGACCTTCAATACGGCTATCTCCGCCATTCCCTGACGCACTGGACCGCCACCTTGAAGGCGCCGCCGTCGACGGCGCGCCTCCAGCACGTCCGACCACCTTTTCCGGAGGACACGTAGATGACCGACCTTCCGACCGTTTTGGCCCAGCTGACGACCTGGTGGTGCGAAATCCTGGACCGGAGCGACGTCGCCGCGGGTGACAATTTTCTCGAGCAGGGCGGCCAGTCCATGCAGATCGTCGTCCTGCTGGGGCATATCGAGGCCCGCTTCGGGGTGACTATCGGTTTCGGCGAGTTCCTCGAATGCCAGACCATGGAACAGCTTGCCGAGCGGATACTGGAGCGCCATCGGGAGGCATCGGCCTCCGCATCGCTGATCGTGTGAAGGCATTGGAGCCGCAAAGCATGGATGCCCCGGAGGAGCGAGAGGACTGCGCCCGCTACCTGGACGACCTCAGGAAGCGAGGCATCGCCGTACGGCTCGACCCGGCCGGCCTGAAGTGCACGGCGGACCGCGGGTCCGTGCCCCCCGACGTCGTGGAGGACCTCAGGAGGCGCCGGCCCGCACTCGTCCGCTACCTGGAAAGCCGCCCGTCCGCCGCCAGCGAACTCGTCCGGCAGCCATGCACCGGCACCGTCCCGCTGGGCAAAGGCCAGGCGACCAGGCTCGCATGGGCACGGCGCGCGCTTGCGGACGGGCTACCGGCCCTTTACGCCGTCGGCCTGGTCGAGCTGGAGGAACCCGTCGATACGGGGCGCCTTTTCCGCGCCTTGAGGGCGCTATACGCGCGGCACCTCATCTTCGGCGCCCGCCTCTCCTCCTCCAGCGACGGCTGGCACTACCGGACAGGAACCGATGCCGGGGATCCCGACTCTTCCGCACGCGCGGCCGGCGTGCCCGTCCCCGTGGCCCCAGGCGCGCTCGGCGCCGCGCTCAGGGGTTTCCTCGCGGCACCCCTTGCGCCCGAGGACGCCCCGCTTGCCCGCGTGAAGGTGTTCGCGCCGGGAAATTCCCGGGCGGTGGTGGCTTTCTGGCTGAACCCTCTCTTTGCGGACGCCTGGTCGACATGGGTGCTGAAGACCGACTTCCTGCGGGCCTACCGCACGCCGGACACGGACATCGGCCCGCCTCCCCTGCAGTTCAGCGACTACATACTGTGGAAGATCGACAACGACCGGTTCGTCGAAGAGCGCCAGATACCGTTCTGGCGAGACGCGCTGCATGGCTGGCCCGCCCACGATCCCGGGAGCCCGCAGGAGGACGGCCATCGCACCGAGGGCAAGGCGACTTTCTTCACGCTTGCTCCCGACCTGTGCCGGGACTTGCGCGAGGTGTGCCGGCTTCACAGAACGACGCCCTTTTCCGCCCTGTTCGCGCTGTTCCAGATCCTCGTGGGAACTCTGCGCAGCCGGAACGACGTGGTTACGGGCGTCGTCGGCGGGCGGGCGATGCCGGCACTCCGCGATGCGGTGGCGTTCTGCGCGAACTACGTTCCCATCCGGACCAGGCTTCATCCGGAGCTGTCGTATCTGGACCTGTTCCTGTCGGTCCAGAAATCCTGCGCGGCGGCGAACGAGCACTCATACCCACATGCGGAAGACCTCTGCCATGTCCTGGAGACGGGGCGGGCCCTGGGTTCCGCCCAGTTCCATTTCAATCCCCTGCCCGTGACCGGCCAGTTCAGCGCCCGCGACTGCTACAGGGAATGGAAGAGACTTTCCGGATGCCTGCGCAGGTTCGCCGCCGACGAAGACGTGCGGATGACAGTGCTCGACGACGGTGGCAGCCGGATATACGTCGTGCTGTCGACGCGCGAGGATGCGAGGCCCCCCGGCGCGGGCACGCTGGCGGCCCGCTACGGACAGCTTGTTGAAATGGCGGCGAAGGATCCATTCGCACGTTGCGCATCTTGAAGAAACTTCGATCGCGCTCACAGGAGCGTGCTACGGTTGCAATGTAAGCACGAAGGGCCGCGCCGCGCCGGTCGGGCGGGTGCCGGGACGGCCGCTTGGAACCAGGGGGACAGGGATGGAGAACAGGCTTGGAATCGGCGAGGTTCTGCTGCTCGTCGCCGTGGCGCTGATCTGGGGCTTCAACTTCGTGATGCTCAAGGTCGGCCTGGACGACATGCCTCCCTTTCTCTTCAATGCCCTCCGGTTCGCGATCGTCATTCCCTGCATCCTGTTCATCCCGAAGCCGGATCTTTCCTGGAGCCGGCTCATCCAGTTGGGAATCGTCTTCGGCGTCCTCCTCTTCGGGCTGCTCCTGTTGGGGATGTATCTCGGCGTGCCTGCGGGCCTGGCCTCGCTCATCATGCAGACGCAGGTCTTCTTCACGGTCCTGCTCGGGATGGTCCTGCTGGCGGAGCGGCCGAGCTGGCTGAGGTGGCTGGCCATGCTGATCGGGTTCTCCGGGATCGCGATCATCGGCTACAGCATGATCGAACCCTCTTCCTTCGAAGCCAAGGCGACCGCTTTCCTGTCCGTCGTCGGCGCGGCGTTCTGCTGGGGCATCGCGAACATCATGATGAAGCGGATGACCTCGGCCGGCATGCAGAGCGTCATGGTCTGGCTGTCGCTGGTGCCGCCATTGCCGCTCTACGCGATGTCGTTAATCATGGACGGCCAGCCCAGGATAACGTCGGCACTGGTGAACCTGAGCTGGGTGGGCGTGATCGCGGTGATCTACACCGGGCTCATCTCGACCGCCCTGGCCTACGGCATCTGGGGAACGATGCTGAAGCGGCATTCGACGGCGGTCGTGACGCCGTTCGCGCTGCTCGTGCCGGTCTTCGGCTTCTCGCTGTCGGCGATTTTCCTGGGTGAGGAATATTCCGTGCTTCAGATGACGGCCGCCGGCGTCGTGACCGCGGGGCTGGCCCTGAACGTCGCGGCTCCCTACCTGCAGCAGAGCCGGTTCCTGCCCCGCAAGAAGGCGCCGGTCCGGGCCGGGCCGGTCTAGAGGACATCTCGTGAAGACGCCCTGGTTCCTCTCCTCGTGTCGCGGCCGGCCGGAGTTCCGCGTGGTCTGCTTTCCGCATGCGGGCGGCAACCCGGCGGCGTTCATGCATTGGAGCGCTCACCTTCCCGAGAACGTCGAGCTGGTTGCGGTACAGTATCCGGGCCGAGGAGGGCATGTGGCGAGACCGCCGCACCGCGACCTCGAAGCCCTCGTCGACGAGCTCGCGGACGTGGCGGCCGCTCTTCTCGACCGGCCGACCGTCCTTCTGGGGCACAGCCTCGGCGCAGTTGTGGCCTACGAAGTCGCGCGCCGCTTTCGGGACGAACCGAATCTACGCCACCTGTTCGTCTCGGGCTGCCTGGCGCCCGCGTACTGGCCGCCGCCGGAAGGCAAGCGCCTCGGGCAACTTTCGGCGGAAGCTTTCGCCGCGGCGCTCAGGGAAAGGGGCGCATTTCCCGAAGCCGTCTTCGAACACGCTTCCCTGCGGGACTACGTCGTTGCCGTCGCCAAAGCCGACTACGAGATGATCGCCTCGTACAGCTATGTGAAACGTGAACCTCTGGCGGTTCCGATCACGGCTTTTGCCGGCC